>NZ_RZOT01000651.1:0-2968 GCF_003999085.1 Mesorhizobium sp. M4A.F.Ca.ET.090.04.2.1 | reverse complement strand
GGCAGGCTGCTGACGCGCGGCACGCCCGCCGAGATCATGCGGGGCGACATGCTCAAGGGCATTTTTGGCGTCGAGATGGGGGTGTTTTCGCACCCCGTCACCGGCCAGCCCATCGGTTACGTGCAATGATGAAGCGAGGACGAAGCGTGTCCAGACATGGCCTTTTCGCGGCGCTGGCCGCATCGTTGATCCTGGCGGCCGGCGCTGTCGCCGCACAGGAGCAACCGGCGACGCCAGCTCCGGCCGCACAAGCGCCGGTGGCGCAAGCTCCTGCCACCCAAGTGCCGGCCGCACCCGCCACAACCGCTCCGGCCATTGCTGCTCCCGCTGCACCGCAACCGGGCGTTAGGCCGGCTCCGGCACCGTCGACGGCGATTGCGCTGACGCTGCCGCACGATTTGTCGCCCTGGGGCATGTTCATAGCCGCCGACATCATCGTCAAGACGGTGATGATCGGCCTCGCCTTCGCCTCGCTGGTCACCTGGACGATCTGGCTGGCCAAGTCGCTGGAGATCCTCGCCGGCAAGCTCAGGGCGCGCCGCGCCGCGCAGGCGATCGGCAATGCCGCGACGCTGATGCAGGCCGGGCGCGCGCTCGGCCACAACAATGGCCCCGGCGCGCTTCTGGTGCGCGCCGCAGAGGAAGAGGCCGCGCTTTCTGCCGGCGCGCTCGACCACGTCACCGGCGATGGCCTGAAGGAGCGCGTTACCTCGCGGCTGTCGCGCATCGAGGCAGCTGCGGCGCGGCGCATGTCGCGCGGCACCGGCCTGCTCGCGACCATCGGCTCGACCGCGCCTTTCGTCGGCCTGTTCGGCACGGTGTGGGGCATCATGAACGCCTTCATCGGCATCTCGCAGGCGCAGACCACCAATCTGGCGGTCGTGGCGCCCGGCATCGCCGAAGCGCTGCTCGCCACCGCCATGGGCCTGGTGGCGGCGATCCCGGCGGTGGTCATCTACAACGGCTTTGCCCGCTCCATAGCCGGCTACAGGCAGATCCTCGCCGATGCCGCCGCTGGCGTCGAACGGCTGGTCAGCCGCGACCTCGATTTCCGCACCGTGCCGCCGGCAGGCGCCATCGCGGCGGAGTGAGCGGTCATGGCGGCGCGGATTCGCGAAACGGCCGGCGACGATCTCGAGGAAAGCCACGAGATCAACGTCACCCCGTTCATCGACGTCATCCTGGTGCTTTTGATCATCTTCATGGTCGCGGCACCGCTCGCCACCGTCGATGTCAATGTCGACCTGCCGGGCTCGACGGCGACGCCGGCGCCGCGCCCCGAGACGCCGCTGTTCCTGACGCTGAAAGGCGATCTTACGCTCGCCGTCGGCAATGACAGCGTGCCGCGCGCCATGTTCGCCGCCATGCTCGACGGTCGCACCAAGGGCGACAAGCAGACGCGCATCTTCCTGCGCGCCGACAAGTCGGTTGGCTATGGCGAGCTGATGGAGGTGATGAACCTGCTGCGTGCCGCCGGCTATCTCAAGATCGCGCTGGTCGGCCTGGAGACGCTGCCTTCGGCCGATGCGCCAGAGCCAGGCGGAAGCCAGCCATCTGGAGGCCAGCCGACAGCCCCGAGCGGCGGCACGGCACCATGACGGGCGCGACGGCCGCCTTGTCCGGGGTCGGTCAGCCGCGGTTCGGCGCGAGCGAGACCGGCCTGTGGGCGGCTGCCGCCGCCTTGATCCTGGTCGCGCATGTGGCGGTCGCCTATGCAGTGCAGAACTTCAGTCCTGCCGACATCTCTGGCGGACCGCCGCCGGCGCTTGCGATCGAGATGTCGCCGCTCGCGCCCGCAGAACAGGAAGAGGCGCTGGTGCCGGACACAGTGACGCCCGATCAAGCCGAGCCGGTCGAGGAGACGGAGAGGGCGGCGCCAGTGAAGCCGGCAACCGAGCCGGCGCCTGAGCAGGTCACCGAAGTAGCGGAACCGACCGTCGAACAGCCGGCAGAGGCCGACGCGGCCGAACCGGCGGCGCCGACGGTCGCCGCGCTGAGCGCTCAACAGCCGCTCGACGAAGTGGTTCCGGACGTCGTCGAGACGGTGGCACCGGACGTCGTCATTCCCTTGCCGCAGCCGAAACCGGTCGATGCGCCGGCGGAATCCAAGGTCATGAAACCGGTCGAGGCCAAGGCGAAGAAGCCCGTCGACAAGCCGAAGCAACGGCCGAAGAAGGAAAAGCCGGCGCCGGCCAAGACCGCCATGGCGGCCAGCGCCGACGCCAGGCCGGCCGCGCGCGCGGCGGCGCCAAAATCCGCCGAGGGAGCATCGCGTTCCAGCGCCAGCCCGGCGCGCTGGAATTCCAGCCTGGCGGCTTGGATCAGGCGGCATACGCGCTATCCGAGCGCGGCACGGTCGCGGCGGGCCGAAGGCAGCCCAAACGTGACCTTCACGGTCGATTCTTCCGGCCGGGTGGTCTCGGCCCGGCTGGCGCGGTCCTCCGGTGACGCCGACCTCGACCGCGCGGCACTCGGCGCCTTGCAGGGCGCCTCGGTGCCGGCGCCGCCATCCGAACTCGGCGCCCGCGTCACCCGCACCGCGCCTTTTGTCTTCAGTTTGCGGGATTAGATGGCAAACGATGTCATCGTGGCGACGTGTCGTGTCGCCCTTGGCTCTCATGCTTGCCGGGACCTTCCTTGGCGGCCTCGGGGTGCGCACGGGGCGGCAGGGTCTCCGTCAGGTTTCTGACCTTTGGCATTGTTGTGCGCATCGATGATCGCGCGGCCAAAATGGACAAGGATTGGAAGCACTGACATTGCGCTTCCTCCGTTGGGACGGCTGCTGCGCGCTGTCGGAACGGGGATAGATGCGTCGGGTCTGTTTCGCGGGGATGGCACGGAAAACGGCGGGCTGTTGCCGAAATCATCGACCGGGAAACATTTGCCTACGAATGATTTGGTTCGTTTCGCCTATGCCGAAACGGCAACCGAGCAGGCGAAACGAACCAAATCATTCGTAGGCAAATGT
>NZ_RZOT01000650.1:0-2982 GCF_003999085.1 Mesorhizobium sp. M4A.F.Ca.ET.090.04.2.1 | reverse complement strand
CATCGACCACCGCCGAGACGATGCCCCAGAAGCGGTCGCCGCCGCCCGCCGTCGGCACGAAGACCGGGATGCGGCCTATGAAGCCCCGCCCGCCTTGCGCCAGGTCGACCGGGCCGGCGAACACCAGTTCGTGCCTGTCGCGCGCCCGAAGCGCTGCCGCGCGCTGCGCCTCGTTCTTGCGGTAGTCGAGCCCGATCGCCTTTTCGTTGCCTTTCAACGGATACATCAGCGAGATGACGAGGTCCGGCGCGCCGGCGATGTTGCGCAGCTGCGACTTCTGCTCGAACAGATTGCCGGCGAGCGACGCAAATCTCTGCTGGCCCATATAGGGCTCGGTGACGATGGCCGACACCAGGCCCTGTGTGAGCTGAAGGTTGCCGTTGATGTTGCCCTCGATCTTGGCGCGGATGATGTTGACCTTGGCCAGGACATCGGCGCGCACCAGTTGATCGGAGACTTTTCTGTTCTGCTGGTCGGCAAATATGGCGCAGATCAGAAGCACGACAAAGGCTATCGCCGCCGGCACGTTGGCGGACGAAAAAACGGCCTGTCTCATGCGGCCTATGCTGAAATCCGTTCTGGCCAATTCGACCCGAATATCCTTCCTGGACAATAGTCGATCGGTCGAACCTAGTAGAAAGTGCTTAAATTTAGACTTCCAGGCCGGCCAGAAGTTTCAGCATTGGGCCGATTGCTGCAAGGACAGGAAGCGCCACGGATCAAGGGTAGGGAGGAGCTGACACAGCCGATCTCGCCACTTGGGGGAGATAGGCAGCTTCGACGCCGCGGTTATTTGCCGGCCATGTGGTCGGCCAGCGCCTGGGCCTGGGCAAGCAATGCCGGGAAGGCCGCATCGCCCGGCAGGCGCTCGCCCATGCAGGCGCGATAGTCGGCGTCGCCTTTCTCCCAGGCGGCATTGGCGGCATCGTACGACTTTTCGTCCTTGAGTTCCGAAGCCTGGTAGGCCTCCTGGAATTTCTGGGCGGCGGCGTCGGCCGCTGTCCACAAGCCATCGCAAGCCGCGATCTTCGGAACGGCGGGCGCCGCGGGTGCCTCGGCGATCATGACCCGATCGCCCTTGACCAGCGTGACGATGACCTGCTGGTCGTAGATCGGCCCGACATCCTGCGTCCAGCCGCCCAGCCGCGCGATCGCCATGTCGGCGCCTTCGGGCTTGATCAGCGCAAAGTCGAGCGTCTTGACGAAGGCGGCATCGGCGCCGATGGCCTGGGTGTAGAAGGCGTCGAGCTTCAGCGCGGCGTCGATGCCGGCGGGCAGCTTGAGATTCTCATCGGTCTCGTCGGCCCTGGACTTCAGCCAGCGCTCGGCGAGCCCGCGCGTCGTCGCGACAAGGCTCGGGCCGTCGTCGCTCGTGGTGTATCTCAGCCCGTCGAGCATGCCGAATCCGATGTCGGAGTCGCTCAGGCTTGGAGATTGATCGTGCCGGTTGCCGGAAAACCCTCGACCGCCAGCGGGCCGAGAAGGGCGGATAGGCGCTTTTCGAGATCGGCCATCGCCTTCACATTCTGGGCATCGAGCGTTTCCACGGGAGCGTTCGCGCTTTCCTGCGCGGCGATGTCGGCAATCGCCCTGTCACGCGCGGCGATATAGTTGTCCTCCGGCGAGGCAGCGAGTGCCGCGCTGCCCGCAAGCATGAAGAGAAGTGTCCAGATCAACCGCATGACGTAGCCCCCAAAGTTAGCGATCAAAACCCTTCGGAGCCTTCGCCCGAATTGGCGGCTTTTGCGTGGCGGAAATCTACGGAGAGCTGAATCTTTACCCGGCCTTGCGCTTCTCCACCTCGGCCTTGCGCAGCAAGAACCGCTGGATCTTGCCGCTTGGCGTTTTCGGCAGTTCGGTGACGAACTCCACCTCGCGCGGATAGGCATGCGCCGAGAGCCGCTTCTTCACATGCTGGGCCAGCTCCTCGGCCAGCGCCTCGCTGCCTTTGAAGGCCGAAGCCAGCACGACGAAGGCCTTGACGATCTCGGTGCGCTGCGGGTCGGGCACGCCGACCACCGCCGCCTCGTTGACCGCCGGATGTTCGATCAGCGCGCTTTCTACGTCGAACGGGCCGATGCGGTAGCCGGCCGAGGTGATGACGTCGTCGGCGCGGCCGATGAAGGAGACGGAGCCGTCCGGCTCATACTCCACCGTGTCGCCGGTGCGGTAATAGCCGCCCGCGATCGCCGGCGTCTCGGCCTGGTGGTAGCCGTCGAACCAGCGCAGCGGGGACTTCGCAATGTCGACCGCGAGGATGCCGGGCTGATTGGGGCCGAGCTCGTTGCCCGCCTCGTCGAGCACCACCATGCGGTAGCCCGGCATGGCGAAGCCGGCCGAGCCGGCGCGCACGCTATGCGCCAGGCCATGATGGTTGTTCACCATCATGCCGTTCTCGGTCTGCCCGTAATGGTCGTGGATGGGGGCGGCGAGATGAGCGTCGAACCAGCGGATCACTTCGGGGTTGAGCGGCTCGCCGGCACTGCTTACGACACGGAGCTTGCCCTTGACGCGGGCTGCGGCCTCCGCGCCTTCCGCCATCAAAAGCCGGTAGGCGGTGGGCGAGCCGGCGAGGCTGGTGACGCCCAGCCGCTCGATGATGTCGTAGGTGCTTCTGGCGTTGAAGGCGCCTTCGTAGAAGGTGGTGGCGATGCCGAGCTGCAGCGGCCCGGTGATGGCGTAGTACAGGCCATAGGCCCAGCCGGGGTCGGCGATGTTCCAGAACACATCGTCGGGGCGGAGCCCGATCGCGTCGCGCATGTAGGCGCCGAAGGCGAGCAGCGCGTTGAGCGGCACCGGCACGCCCTTTGGATGGCCGGTGGTGCCCGAGGTCGACATCATCATGAACAGGTCGTCGCCCTTGCGCATCGCCGGCGGGCAGTCGGGGGCGGCGGCGGCAAGCGCTGCGCCGAAATCGATGTCGCTGGCGGGCAGGGTGTCGCCGGCGCCGAGGATGGTGGCGACGCGCGGATGGTTCTCGAC
>NZ_RZOT01000064.1:0-15850 GCF_003999085.1 Mesorhizobium sp. M4A.F.Ca.ET.090.04.2.1 | reverse complement strand
ACACAAGGGAGGCTTCGCCCCGTGACGGCTGCCAAAAACGCTTTGCATTCAAAGACAACCGGCGACCTGCTCGACCGCGAGCAACAGCGCTTCCTCGAAACCCACCCGCGCTCGGCGGCGGCGTGGGAAGAGGGCAAGAGGCATTTCCTCTATGGCGGTCCCTCGCACTGGATGCGCCGCTGGGCCGGCGGTTTCCCGGTCTATGCGGCGTCGGCCAGCGGCGCCCACATAAGCGACATCGACGGCCACGACTATGTCGACTTCGCCCTTGGCGACACCGGCGGCATGTGCGGCCATGCGCCGGAGGCGGTCACCCGCGCCGCCCTTCGCCAGTTGCGGAACGGCACCACGATGATGCTGCCGACCGAGGACAGCCTCTGGGTCGGCGCAGAGCTTACGCGCCGCTTCGGCCTGCCTTACTGGACGCTCACCACCTCGGCCACCGACGCCAATCGCGGCGCCATCCGCATTGCCCGCATAATCACCGGCCGCGACAAGGTGCTGGTCTTCTCCGGCTGCTATCACGGCGGCGTCGAGGAGGCGCATGTCGAGATCCGCGACGGCCGCGTCGGCATGCGCAACATGATCCATCCCAATGGCGTCGACCATTCCGCCGTCTCCAGGGTGGTTGAGTTCAACGACATCGCGGCGCTCGAGGAGGCGCTCTCGGCCGGCGACGTCGCCTGCGTGCTGACCGAGCCGCTGATGACCAATTTCGGCATGATCCCGGTCGCCGACGGTTTTCACGCCACGCTTCGCGAGATCCCCCGCCGCACCGGCACGGTGCTGATCATCGACGAGACCCACACCATCTCCAGCGGGCCGGGCGGCTGCACCGCGCAGCATGGTCTGGAGCCGGACATGCTGGTTACCGGCAAGGCGATTGCCGGCGGCATCCCGGCCGGCGTCTTCGGCGTCTCGCGGGAGATCGCCGAGCGATTGTGGGCGATCGTGCCGATGGTCAATCCGCGCGTGCGCCAGTCGGCGCATCTCGGCATCGGCGGCACGCTCGCCGGCAATGCGCTGACCGTCGCCACCATGCGCGCGGTGCTGGAGGAGGTGCTGACCCCCGCCAATTTCGAGGTCATGATCGCCAATGCCTCGCGCCTGGCCGAAGCCGCGCGCGGCATCATCAGCGCCAGCAGATTGCCCTGGCATGTGACGCAGGTCGGCGCCCGCGCCGAGATCATGTTCATGCCCGCGCCGCCGCGCAACGGCGCCGATGTCATTGCCGTCCGGCGCGGCGACCTCGAGACGCTGCTGCATGCCTTCTACATGAACGAGGGCATATTGGTGACGCCGTTCCACACCATGTTCCTGATGTGTCCGGCGACGTCGCCGGCCGACGTCGACCGCCACACGGAAGTCTTTGCCCGCTTCGTCGATCTCGTCCGCGGCGCGGGGGTCGTCTGAAGCCGACATTACCGGCCCGGCCTGATCAGGAAACCGAACGTTAGACAAGGAATTAACTTTGCGGCGGCTGGAGCTACACCAGCGCGCCGCAAACGGCTATCTATCGTCGCGGAATCATACTTCGGGGTCATGAGAGGCGCGGCTTGCAACTGGACCTGAAAACCATTGAAGCGCTTGCCCCTGACCAGGCCTCGCTCAGCGCCGCCTCGAAGCTGACCAAGCGGTCGAACTGGCCTCGGCTCGAGACAAATGAGCAACTGGGGCTCATCTGGGGCGAATGCCAGGGCTCGGGATCGAATCCCTACCGTGTAGCATTCGATACCGGCGACCATGGCTACAAATGCACCTGTCCGTCGCGGAAATTCCCGTGCAAGCACATACTGGGGCTGATGTGGATCGGCGCCACCGCGCCGGCCAGCTTCGATCGCGTCGAGCAGACGCCGGATTGGGTCAACGACTGGCTCGGCCGGCGCCGCCGGCCCGGGCAGCCAGCGACGCAGGCGGCGGCAAACTCGGAAGGCAAAAGCATCGACGAGGCATCGCGGCCCGAGCAGAGCGCTCCGGTCGAAGATGCCGTGGCCGCTGAACGCCGCGAGGCGGCACAGCGCAAGCGGGCCGAGGACACGCGAAGCGCCGTGGCGGCAGCGCTGGACGAGCTCGATCAATGGATAGCCGACCAGCTCCGGCTCGGCCTTGCCGGGTTCGTCGATGCCTGCAGCGAGCGCTGCCGCCGCATTGCAGCCCGGCTGGTCGACCTCAAGGCCACAGCGCTTGCCGGCCGCGTCGACGCGTTGCCGGCGCGGTTGATGGCGCTGCGCGGCGAGGAGAAGCCGGATGCCGCGATCCGCGAGCTCGGCAAGCTGGTGATGCTCGCCAAGGCTTGGCGCGCCACGCCCGATGATCCCGAGCTGAAACGACTTGTGTCGACATCTGAGACGCGCGAGCAGGTCCTCGCCAACCCCGACGCCGTTCAGGTCGAGAGCGATTGGGAGGTGCTCGGCGAGAAGATAGAAACCCGCCGCGACGGGCTTGTCAGCCATGCGACATGGCTGCTCGATCTGAAGAGCCCGGCGCCGCGATTTGCCGTTCTGCTCGATTTCTTCCCGGCTTCGGCCGGGCGCCGGTCCGGCGCCTTCGCGCCGGGAGATCGCTTCAAGGCCAAGCTCGTATTCTATCCATCGCGCAATCCGCTACGGGCGCTGGTCGTGGAACGGCTCGGTGATTCGGCACCAGGCGCTTGGCCAGCCTTCGGCTCGGACGCAGCCGGCGATCCGCTTGCCGCCTATGCCGCCTTCCAGGACGGCGCGCCATGGCTGTCGGATTGCCCGGTCATCCTGCCTGCCGGCGCGATCGCGCTGGACGAGAAGGAAGGCGCCTGGTGGCAGGCTGCGGGCGATCCGCACGGCATTGCCCTGCCTGTCGCGGGATCGGTCAACCAGACGTTGCTCGGCCTCGAGCTTGCAGCCACGGCGGCGCTCTGGAACGGCGCCAGGCTCGAGCTTCTTGCGTCGCAGAGCAATATGGGGAGGCTCGATCTGTCGTGAACGAACTCGAGCAGGCAGGGCTGGCAAGGTTGCGCGACGGCTGGATTTCCGGCGGCGCCGCTTTCGAACTTGCCCCTGCCGAATGGAAGGAAGTGGCGGCTGCGGCCAGCCCGGACGAGCAGCAGAGGCGGCTGCTGGCCATTGCCGCGCAGGCGCTCGATGTCGCGCTTCGGCCGGCGGCGGCGAAAACCTTGAAACGCCGTCCGCCGCTGCCGGTGCTGGCCATGCCGACGCTCCCGGAACGGCTGCGGCCGTTGCTGCGTGCTGCATTGAAATATGCAGCCGAAGTGAGGCTCAAGACCCGCGTGGCCGCGCTCGTCGCCAGCCGCGGCTTCGTGCTGCATCCGATGGATTGGATGGCCGCTGCGTCGGATCAGGAAAGTCCCGAGGTCTATGCCCCTTGGGTCGACTGGCAGGCAGGCGCGGACGGTGAGAAACAGTCCCGGCGCGAGCAACTGACTGCGGAGACCTGGGATGATTTCTATCCCGCGGCGCGCCGTACCGCACTGATCGATTTGCGGCGCACCACACCTGCCTTGGCGCGAACGCTTATCGAGACCAAAGGGGCCAGCGAGCCGGCGGAGGTCAGGCTAGCGCTCGTCGAACTCATGCGCTTCGGCCTGGGTGCCGACGACGTGCCGTTCCTGAAGAGCCTGTCCGCCGATCGCTCGGGCAAGGTGCGCGAAATGGCCGGCCGGCTCCTGGCAAGGTTGGGAGAGCATGGCAATCCGGCTGATGGCGGGTCGGAAGATCCGACAGCCGAGCTTGCCGCTTTCATCGAGGAAGGTAAATCCGGCTTCATTCGCCGCCGCACCACCTACGCACCGACAAAACTCAAGTCGCCTGCGCAACAAGCCCGTCGCGCCGACTTGTTCGCATCCTGCTACCTCGGCGATCTTGTCGCTCGCTTCGGCAAGACAGAGCCTGAATTCATCGGCGCATGGCAATTCGGCGTCGATGACAATGCCGATCGTTTTCTCGTTCTAATGGTCTCGGTGTCCGGCAGCGATGCGGCGGTGGCCTGTTTGGCGGATATGCTTGTCGCCGAAGGCGGCAAGCTGGCGCTTCTCGTCCTCCAACTCATGTTGCGTTTGGACGGCGGCAGGAAGCGTCTCCTGATCAGTCAGATCCTGAATGACGCGCAGAATCTGCACGCGCTAAATCAGGTCGAAGGCGCCGAAGCAGGCTGGCTGGAATGGGGCGACCTCGCAAAAGGCAAGACGCTTTCGGCGCTGCGCTCCGCCGTCTCGGGCGACAACGACGTCATGAAACGAAGCGCTGAGCAGTATCTCGAGGCCATAGGCTTTCTCGCCACGGCGGCGACGGCGGAGAAATTGATCGGCGAGGTCGTCGCCGCCGGCCTGCCGCCCGCATCCCCATCGCTCGGCCTGCTGCGGATCAACGCGGCGCTGGCCGAAAAGCCTTCCCAATCCAACAGATGATCAACCCGGAGATGATCGCATGAACGCAGCCATCCGCCTTCCGGCCGAGCAGGTCTATGCCGCCGAACTGCAGGCGCTCGCGCGCGGCGACGACCGCCAGAAGCCCGCCGGCTGGAGCCTGTCGCCGAAGGCCGTGCTTACCTATCTGATGGGCGGCAAGGCGGACGACGGCACGGTGATTTCGCCGAAATATGTCGGCCGCCGGCAATTGATGGAAACGGCGGTGGCCACGCTCGCGACCGATCGCGCTCTGCTTTTGCTCGGCGTGCCGGGAACGGCGAAATCCTGGGTTTCGGAACATCTCGCCGGCGTTATCATGGGCAATTCCACGCTGATCGTGCAGTGCACCGCCGGAACCGACGAGAACCAGATCCGCTACGGCTGGAACTATGCCCAGTTGCTGGCGAAGGGCCCGAGCCAGGAGGCGCTTGTGCCGACGCCGCTGTACCGCGCCATGCAGGAAGGCAAGCTCTGCCGCCTGGAAGAGCTGACGCGCATGGGCTCCGACGTGCAGGACACGCTGATCACCGTGCTGTCGGAAAAGATGATGCCGGTGCCGGAGCTCAACACCTCGATCTACGCCCAGCGCGGCTTCAACATCATCGCCACCGCCAACAACCGCGACAAGGGCGTCAACGAACTCTCCTCGGCTCTGAAGCGCCGCTTCAACGTCGTGGTGCTGCCTCTGCCCGGGGACATGGCGGAAGAGGTTTCGATCGTTTCCAGGCGCGTCGGCGAGATGGCCGGCGGATTGGACCTGCCAGTGCCGAAGAATGTCGGCGAGGAGATCGCCCGCGTGCTCACCATTTTCCGCGAGTTGCGCTCCGGCGCGACGGCCGACGGCAAGGTGACGCTGAAGACGCCATCTGGCTCGCTCTCCACCGCCGAGGCGATCGCAACCGTGATCAGTGGCCTCAGCCAGGCGGCATGGTTCGACGACGGCAAGTTTCACGCCGAAGGTTTGGCGCCGAGCCTTGTCGGCGCGATCGTCAAGGATCCGGTTCAGGACAAGGTCGTGCTGGAGGAGTATCTGGAGACGGTGCTGAAGAAGCGGTCGGACTATGCCGGCTACTACGCGGCGCTCAACGCGGCCATCTGAGCCATGACTCAGGGCGGCATCAGTTATTTCGGCATCCGCCACCACGGACCGGGCTCCGCCGAGAGCCTGGTCAAGGCATTGCAGGAATTGCAGCCTGTCGCCGTGTTGATCGAAGGGCCGGTCGATGCGTCGCCGCTGTTGCCGCTGCTCGCCAGCCCCGACATGAAGCCGCCGGTGGCGCTGCTCTGCTATCCCGAGGACGATCCGGCCGCGACCAGCTTCTGGCCGTTCGCCGAATTCTCGCCGGAATATCAGGCGGCGTTGTGGGCGGTCGCCAACAAGGCGGCGCTGCGCTTCATCGATCTGCCGTCCGCGGCGCGGCTGGCCGAGAAGGCGCCCGAAAGTCCGACCGACACCGATACCGCCGAAGCGGAACCTGTCGAAGAGCAAGGCGAGGAAGCGACGCGCATCCAGGATCCGATCGGCACCCTGGCGCGCGCCGCCGGCTACGAGGATGGCGAAAGCTGGTGGTCCGATATCATCGAGCAGAATCCCGCGCCGGGGCCGATCTTCGCGGCCATTGCCGACGCGATGACGACGCTGCGCGACGGCGAGGGTGTGATCGGCAAATTCGAGGCGATGCGCGAGGCGCACATGCGGCTGGAAATCGCAGCCGCGCGCAAGGAGTTCGATGGGCCGCTAGCGGTCGTCTGCGGCGCCTGGCACGTGCCGGCCTTGCAGGCGGCGCATACGCAAAAGAGCGACCAGGCCCTGCTCAAGGGAATGGCCCGCCGCAAGACCATGATGACCTTCGCGCCGTGGACGGGGCCGCGCCTGGCGCTCGGCTATGGCTACGGCGCCGGCGTCGTTGCGCCCGGCTGGTGCAAGCATCTGTGGCAGACGCGTGCGCAGGGCGACTCTTCCATCCTGTGGCTGGCGCGGATCGCTTCGGTCCTCAGGGCGAAAGGCCACATGATCTCGACCGCGTCGCTGATCGAGGCGGAACGTCTGGCGCGCGCGCTTGCGGCCATCCGCGAACGGCCGAAGCCGGGTTTCGAGGAACTGCGCGACGCTTCGATCGCAGGGCTGTTCAACGGCGAGGCCCTGCTGTGGAAGATGGTCGAGGCCGAATTGCTGCTAGGCGCCGATGTCGGCGAGATACCGCCGGACACGCCGCTGGCGCCGCTGATCGATGACCTGCAGCGCAACCAGAAGACGGCGCGGCTGAAGCCCGAGGCCTTGGAACGGGAGCTCTCCATCGACCTGCGCAGCGAGAGCGGGCTGTTTCGGTCGACGCTGCTGCACCGGCTGAACGTGCTTGGCGTGAACTGGGGCAAGCTGACCGACACCGGGCGCAGCCGCGGCACCTTTCGCGAGCGCTGGATGCTGGCCTGGCAGCCGGAGTATGCCGTTCAACTGGTCGAGAACCTGGTCTACGGCCCGACCATCGAGAAGGCCGCCAACGGCCGCCTGGTTCAGATGATCGCCGCCGCCGCGACACTCGACACCCTGGCCGCGCTGGTCCAGGGCGCCATCACGGCGGCTCTCAGTGAAGCTTCCGCTGCTGGCCTCGTCGCGCTGGAGGAAAAAGCGGCACACAGCAGCGAATGCCTGGAACTTCTGGCTTCGGTGCCGCCGCTGGCCGACATCATCCGCTACGGCGAAGCGCGCAAGACCGAGACGGAGCGCCTTGCGGGCCTACTGGAGCGGCTAATCGTCGAGGGCTCGATCGCGCTGCCCTACGCCGCGCGCGATCTCGACGTTCAGGCCGCCGCGGCGTTGATCGGCGCGATGCGCAAGGCCGACGAGGCGATCAGGCTGGTGGAGCCGGGCGAGGATGTCGTGGATGCCTGGCGCGGCGGCCTCGCGGCCGTGCTCGATTCGTCGCGATCGACAGCGCTCGTTGCCGGTTGCGCGGCCCATCTGCTCTACGAGGCCGGACGGCTCTCCGCAGAGGGCGCGGCCGACCTTTTGGCAAAGCGCCTGTCACCCGGGACGCCGGTCATCGACGCTGCCGCTTTCTTCGAGGGCTTCTTCAGCGGCGCCGGTCAGCGACTGATCTATGACGAGGGTCTGCGCGGCGCCGTCGATGCATGGCTTGCCTCACTCGACGAAGAGGCCTTCGTTGCGCATCTGCCCTTGCTGCGCCGCGTCTTCTCCAACCTCGACAGCATGGAGCGCCGGCGTTTGATCGAAGCGGTGCTCGGCAAAGGAGCGAGCCTGCCCGCCGGGCTGACGCCGACGCCCGACGGCGGCGAAGCCTGGCGCCGGCACTTTGGTCTCCTCGGCAAGCTGCTTTCAGGGGAGCCCAGCCATGGATGACGATGCGATCGGGCCGGACCTCGAGCCGACGGGAGGAACGCGGGAACGCCGCTGGCGGCTGGCGATCGGCGCCGACGATGCGTCCTCGTCGGCACTCTCCGCCGAGGATCGGCGGCTTTCGGCGGCGCTCGACGCGCTTTATGGCGACAACAGCGGCGACACGGCCGGCGATCCGCGCAAACGGCGCGGCGGGCTCGGCCGCTCGGCGCCGCGCGTCGCGCAATGGATGGGTGATATCCGCTCGTTCTTTCCCGAGCAGGTCGTCCAGGTCGTGCAGAAGGACGCCTTCGAGCGACTGAACCTGAAGCAGATGCTGATGGAGCCGGAGTTCCTCAAGGCGATCGAGGCGGACGTCAATCTCGTCGCGGATTTGGTCTCGCTGCGTTCGGCGATGCCGGACAAGACCAAGGATATCGCCCGTTCGATCATCTCCGACATCGTCGCCAAGCTGATGCAGCGCCTCGAGCAAAAGACCGCCGAGGCGATCCGCGGCGCGCTCGACCGGTCGCGGCGCACCAACCGGCCACGGCAGCGCGACATCGACTGGCCGCGCACCATCGCGGCGAACCTTCGCCACTATCAGCCCGACCACAAGACGGTCGTGCCGGAAAGGCTGGTCGGCTTCATGCGGCGTCAGCGCCGGCTGGTCGACCTCGACGAGGTGACGCTGTGCGTTGACCAGTCCGGCTCGATGGCAAGCTCGGTCATCTACGCCTCTATCTTCGCTGCGGTGATGGCCTCGCTGCCGGTGGTGCGCACCAAGCTGGTCTGCTTCGACACGGCGATCGTCGACCTGACGGAGGAGCTCAGCGATCCGGTCGAGGTGCTGTTCGGCGTCCAGCTTGGCGGCGGCACCGACATCAACCAGGCGGTCGCCTATTGCGCCGAGCGGATCGAGCGGCCGACCAAGGCGCATTTCATTTTGATCACCGACCTCTACGAGGGCGGCAACGGCCAGGAGCTTCTCAAGCGGCTGGCAGCGCTGGTCCGGTCGGGCGTCAATGTCGTCGTGCTGCTGGCGCTCACCGATCAGGGTCGTCCCGGCTATGATCCCGCGATGGCTGGATCGGTCGCCGCGCTCGGGGTTCCGGTTTTCGCCTGCACGCCCGATCATTTCCCAGATATGATGGCGGCAGCGCTGCGTCGGGAAGACATCGGCGCCTGGGCGGCAGGGGCGGACATCAAGCTGATCCGAGCCGACACCGAACCACTCAAGGCAGGCGAGTAAGCCTGCCGCTGCGGCCGTTCAGCGAGGATCAGGCCGCCTTCTCGCTGATCAGCTCGAAGCGCTCGACCTCGCAGTGCCGGCCGACCACGGCCAGGATTTCCACCGAAGGCTCGACGGCATCCGGTTGCTTCCATGCGAGATTGAAGGAATGGACGAACCGGTCGCGGTCGGCGTCATGCTCCATGCCGATAAAGCGCGCGTCATAGCCGAGCGGACCGACCATGTCCCTGAGAACCGGCGGAGAGCCATTCGGCCATGAGACCGCCAGGATCGCATGGTGGTCGCGCGGGATCCTGAGGTCGACCCATTTCAGCGCCTGCAGCGTCACCAGCGTCATCACCGTCGCGATCGCGCCAAGGCCGAACTGGCCGCCGCCGAAGGCGAGGCCGATCATGGTCATGATCCACATCGTGGCGGCGGTGGTGACGCCGGTCACGAGATCGCCGCGCCGCAGGATGGCGCCGCCGCCGATGAACCCGACGCCGGTCAGCACACCCAACGGAAAACGCAGCACGTCCATGCGGACGAAAGAGTCCGTGCCCTTGCCGGCCACGTCGAGCAACATATTGGCCTGGATCATGGCGATGGCCGCGGCAAGGCCGACCAGTATTGTCGTTCGCAGCCCGGCGGTATGGCCGCGTGCCTCCCTGTTCAGACCGATCAGGAAGCCCGCCAAGAGTGTGAAGACGAGCCGCGCGGCGAGGTCGGGCCAGGTCGGGTGAAGCGGCATATCGCAGCAAAGCGGCTCGAACATCGTTCAAAGAGGCGCGCGCGCCGCGCCACTCCTTGTTCCCAACGACTTCAACCCCGTTGAAGGGCTGAAGGTTCCTTGGCGGCCCGGAGCACTGGCGCCGTCTATCGCGCCCCTTGCACGATTTTGAGACAGGCGCCGCTTGACTCCGGTGTAGCCTTGTGAAAAATTTTGCAGCAACTGATAAAAATATCAAAAGGGCGGAAATGGTTGGGTTCGGCAACGGCCTCCTGCGCGACGATGAGACCAGCATGGCCGCTCGCGCCGCTTGGCTTCACTATGCCGGCGGCCTGACCCAGGCCGAGGTCGCCAAGCGGCTCGGCCTGACCAGCCTCAAGGCGCATCGCCTCATCACCAAGGCCAACCAGGAAGGGCTGGTTAAGGTCTATATCGACGGCGAGATCTCCGAATGCGTGGCGCTGGAGGACGAACTGTCCGGCCGCTACGGTCTCGACTATTGCGAGGTGGTGCCGGACTTCGATCCGGAAGACCTGCCGCTCAAGGCGCTGGGCATTGCCGGCGCTCAGTTCCTCAAGCGCGAGATCGAGCGCGGCGAGGGCACCCTGATTGGCGTCGGCCATGGCCGCACGCTCGCGGCCTGCGTCGAATACCTGCCGCGCATCTCGGCCGACGGGATCCGCTTCGTCTCGCTGCTCGGCGGCCTGACGCGCAAATTCTCGGCCAACCCGCATGACGTGATCCATCGCCTCGCCGAGCGCACCGGCGCCGAGGCCTATGTCATGCCGGTGCCGATGTTCGCCAACACGGTCGAGGACCGCGCCGTGCTGCTCGGCCAGAAGGGCGTCAGCGAGGTCTTCGATCTCGCCAGGTCCGCCGACCTGCTGCTGGCCGGCATCGGCACCGCAGAGCAGGAGGCCTCGCTGGTCGCCACCGGCATGATCGACAAGGGCGAGATGGAGGAGACCCGCCGCAACGGCGCCGTCGGCGAACTGCTTGGCCATTTCTTCGACGAGGCCGGCAAGCCAGTGGCGACCACGGTTTCCAGCCGCGCCCTGGCGCTCGCCCGCGAGGACATCGCCAACCGCAGGATCGTCGCCGTCGCCGGCGGCAAGGTGAAGGTTCGAGCCATCAAGTCAGTGCTGGAGGGCCGCTACCTCAAGGGCCTGATAACCGACGAGCGGACGGCGCGATCGCTCGTGGAACAGACGCCGGTCGGGTAGCCGGCACCGCTTTGGTTGAAACTACCCTGTGGAGGAGAAGAGGACATGCATGAGAAAGAAAAAGACCTGATCGACGCGTTCCTGCGTGGACAAGTCGACCGCCGTGGACTGATCAGGGGACTGGGCGCCATGGGCCTTGCCGCAAGCACCGCCGGTGTCTTGCTCAATCTGGGCCAGACCCGCGCGCTCGCCGCCGATTTCGACTGGCAGGCGCACAAGGGCAAGACCATCAAGCTCTTGCTCAACAAGCATCCCTATGCCGATGCGATGATCGCCGACCTCGACAATTTCAAGCAGCTGACCGGCATGAACGTCGTCTATGACGTGTTCCCGGAAGACGTCTATTTCGACAAGGTCACCGCGGCGCTCTCGGCGAGCTCCTCCGAATACGACGCCTTCATGACCGGCGCCTACATGACCTGGACCTATGGCCCGGCCGGCTGGATCACCGACCTCAACGAGTGGATCAAGGACCCGGCCAAGACCAATCCGAAATATGCCTGGGACGACTTCCTGCCCGGCGTCAAGAACTCCTGCGCCTGGAACGGCAAGCCCGGCGGCGCGCTGGGTTCGGAAGACGCCAAGCAATGGTGCATTCCGTGGGGCTTCGAGCAGAACAACATCACCTACAACAAGGCGATGTTCGACAAGGCCGGCGTCAAGGTTCCCGGCAGCATGGACGAGATGGTGGCAGCGGCCGCCAAGCTCACCAAGGATGTCGGTGGCGGCGTCTATGGCATCGGCGTGCGCGGTTCGCGCTCCTGGGCGACGATCCATCCGGGCTTCCTGTCGGCCTATGCCAATTTCGACCAGAAGGACCTCAACGTGTCGGCCGACGGCAAGTTGTCTGCTGCCATGAACACCGCCGAATCCAAGGCCTTCCACAAGCAATGGGTGCAGATGATCCAGGAGAGCGGCCCGAAGGACTGGTCGACCTACACCTGGTACCAGGTCGGTACCGATCTCGGCGCCGGCGCCTCGGCGATGATCTTCGACGCCGACATCCTCGGCTACTTCATGAATGGCGGCACCAACAAGATGGCCGGCCAGCTCGCCTTCGCCGGCTTCAAGGCCAATCCGGCCGCCAAGGCGCCGACGCCCAACATCTGGATCTGGTCGCTGTCGATGTCCAACTTCTCCAAGGACAAGGACGCCACCTGGTACTTCCTGCAGTGGGCTTCCGGGCTCGACCATTGCCTGTTCGGCGCCACCAAGATGGACTTCGTCAATCCGGTCCGGCAGTCGGTCTGGAAGGACGAGGTGTTCCGTGAGAAGCTGAACAAGAGCTATCCGGGCTATGTCGAGATGTTCGACGCCTCGGCGCCCGGCGCCAGCATCAAGTTCACGGCGCAGCCGCTGTTCTTCGACCTCACCACCGAATGGGCCGCGACGCTGCAGAAGATGGTGGCCAAGGAAGTGCCGATCGACGAGGGCCTCGACAAGCTGGCCGAGAGCATCAACGGCCAGCTCAAGGAGGCCGGCCTCGGCTGATATCGGGCAGCGGCTGGCGCGCAACGCGGGCCAGCCGCGACCCTCAACGACACTCGCGAGGCGAAGCGGTATGCTTCGCCAACGCCCGACCGGCCGCCTTGCTCCCTTGGGCGGCCGGCAGGGCGGAGCAACCGGGATAACGGAAGAGCGCGATGACCGCGGCGACGACAGTCCACAGACCCTCCGGCTTCAGGATCAGCAAGCGGGTTCTGCCCTATCTCCTCAGCCTGCCGGCGCTCCT
Organism: Mesorhizobium sp. M4A.F.Ca.ET.090.04.2.1; assembly: GCF_003999085.1. NCBI lineage: Bacteria > Pseudomonadati > Pseudomonadota > Alphaproteobacteria > Hyphomicrobiales > Phyllobacteriaceae > Mesorhizobium > Mesorhizobium sp. M4A.F.Ca.ET.090.04.2.1. The sequence goes on along the minus strand of NZ_RZOT01000064.1, from coordinate 3,198 downwards.
GGTCTGCATCGGCATCCTGATCCCGTTCCTGACCTCGGTGGTCTATTCCTTCCAGCGCTACCGGCTGAGTCAGCCATGGGCCAGGCAATTCAACTGGGGCGACAACTACATTTCGTTCTTCACCGACCCGAAGTTCTGGAACACGCTCGAGGTGTCGCTGCTCTATGCCGGCATCACCGTGGTGCTCGAACTGCTGCTCGGCCTCGGCATCGCCATGCTGTTGCAGAAGCGCTCGACGCTGAACAACTTCATCTCGATCATGCTGTTGATGCCGCTGATGACGGCGCCGGCGCTGGCTGCCCTGATGTGGAAGCTGATGACCAATCCCGGCTTCGGCGTGCTTAGCTACCTTGCCAGCCTCATCGGCCTGCAGGACTTCCGCTGGGCCTCCTCGCCGTCGACAGCGCTGCTCACCGTCGTGCTGGTCGACATTTGGGTCTACACGCCCTTCATCATGATCCTGCTGCTTGCCGGCCTGCGCAGCCTGCCGACGCAACCCTTCGAGGCGGCCGCGCTCGACGGCGTGCCGAGGAGCTTCGTGTTCTTCCGCATCACCCTGCCGATGCTGACGCCCTATATCCTGACCGCGACGCTGTTCCGCCTGCTCGATTCAATCCAGCAGTTCGACATCATCTACGCGATGACCCAGGGAGGGCCCGGCGACACGCTGACCGTTTTCCAGGTCGAGGCCTATCTCAACTTCTTCCAGTCGACCAATGTCGGACGCTCGGCGGCGCTGATGATCATCCTGTGGGCGATCACCTATTTCCTCTCCAACATCTTCATCAAGAACTGGCTCCGGCTGCGCGAACGCGCCCGCGGCCAGGCATAGGAGGCAGGGATGGAACACACCTCGCTTCTCGAACGCATCCTGCGCGGCGTGGCGCTCACGCTGGTGGTCATCTTCTTCATGTTCCCGATCGCCTGGATCTTCATGATGTCGTTCCAGACCAACGAGACGATCCTGCGCATCCCGCCGCAGCTGATCTTCGAGCCGACGCTCGCCAACTACACGGCGCTGATCACCGGCAAGCTGGTGACGGCGGCCGGCACGCTCGACATCGCCTTCATGCGCAACCTTTGGAATTCGGTGTTCCTGTCGGTCACCTCGGTTGCCGTCTCGCTGCTGCTTGGCGTGCCCGCGGCCTATGCTTTCGCCCGCCACAAATTCCGCGGCTCGGAGGACATCGCCTTCACGCTGCTGTCGTTCCGCTTCGCGCCGGCGCTGCTGGTGCTGTTGCCGCTCACCCTCTATTTCCAGAAGCTTGGACTGGCTAACACCTATATCGGGCTGATCTGGGTCTACCAGCTGATCTGCCTGCCGCTCATCCTGTGGATCGTGCGCGGCTATTTCGAGGACATCCCGGCCGACATCGAATACGCCTATCGGATCGGAGGCCATTCCTGGTTCGCCACCTTCCGCAAGATCGCGCTGCCGCTGGCCGGGCCGGGCATCGCCGCCGCCGGCCTGCTCGCCTTCATCTTCGCCTGGAACAATTTCGTCTTTGCGCTGGTGCTCGCCTCCGCCGACAAGCAGCCGGTGACGGTCGGCGCACTGGCCTTCATCACCTCGTCCGGCATTCAATACGGCCAGATCTCGGCCGCGATCGTGCTGTCGATCACGCCGACGCTGGCGCTTGCGCTCTACGCGCAGCGCTATCTCGTCGAAGGCCTGTCGCTCGGCGCCGTGAAAGGGTAGCTCCGATGGCCAGCCTCGAACTGAAAAATGTCGTAAAGCGCTACAAGAGCCAGACGGTCCTCGACAATCTGTCGCTGACCGTCGCCGACGGCGAAACGCTGGTGCTGTTCGGTCCGTCCGGCGTCATCGACCCCGACGAGGGCAAGATCCTCATCGGCGGCGAGGTCATGACCGATGTCGATGCCGAGTTCCGCGGCGTCGGCATGGCGTTCCAGAATTTCGCGCTGTTCCCGCATATGAGCGCCTTCGACAACATCGCCACGCCGCTCGAGGCCAGGCACTCCTCGCAAGGCACTATCAAGGCCGGCGTCGAGAGCGTCGCCAAGTTGCTCAAGATCGACCATGTGCTGAGCCACAAGCCACGCGCGCTCTCCAACGGCCAGAAGCAGCGCACTGCGCTAGCCCGCGCCCTGGTCGGCTCGCCGCCAATTCTCCTGCTCGACGATCCCTTGCGCAACGTCGATGCCAAACTGCGCTTCGAGATGCGGCTTGAACTGCCGCGGCTCCTGCATGACCGCGGCGCGACCGTCGTCTACGTCACCCAGGACTACAAGGAGGCGATGGCGCTCGGCAACCGCATCGCGGTGATGTCGCAAGGCGTCATCCGCCAGCTCGGCACGCCCGAGCAGATCTATCGCGAGCCGGCCAATGTCGAGATCGCCAGGCTGTTCGGCGATCCGACCATCAATTTGCTCGACGTCAAGCCGGCCCGCGACGCCAAGGGCATCTATGTCGGCCTGTCGAACGTCCAGGTCCATCTCGCCGGCGCCTATGAGGCGGCGGTCGGGCGCGACTGCGTCATCGGCCTGCGGCCCGAGGCGCTGAGCTTCGTCGGCGAGGCCACGCCCGGCGCCGTTCCGGTGACCGTCGAGGCCGAGACGCCGCTCAACGAAAAGATCGTCACCTTGGTGCGTACCGTGCGCGGCCGCGAGATCCTGGTCTCGCGCCCGGCTGGAACGCCGGGCCAGACCGAGGGCAAGGCGCATATCGCCGTCGACAGCAAGAGCGCGCTGCTGTTCGATCATGCGAGCGGCGAGCGCATCGGCGCCAATAGGGTCGTCAATTTGCGCAGCGGAGAAGCGGCATGAGCGCCAGCGCCCTCACCATTTCCGGCGTCGACAAATTCTACGGCCCGATCGACCGCGGCGTGCATGCGGTGAAGAACCTGACGATCGGGATCGCCAAGGGCGAGATCGTGGCGCTGCTCGGCTCGTCGGGCTGCGGCAAGACCTCGACGCTGCGCATGATCGCTGGCTTCGAGGAGGTTTCGCGTGGCGAGATCGCCGTCGCCGGCCGCAAGGTGCACACACTGGCGCCGGTCAAGCGCAACGTGGCGATGGCCTTCGAGGGCTACTCCCTCTATCCGCCGCTCACCGTGCGCGAGAACATGGCCTTCGCGCTGAAGGCGGCGCGGCTTTCGAAGAGCGATGTCGACGCCAAGGTCGCCAGCATCGCCAAGCTGCTCGAGATTGAGGACATCCTCGAGCGCTATCCGAGCT
>NZ_RZOT01000649.1:0-3025 GCF_003999085.1 Mesorhizobium sp. M4A.F.Ca.ET.090.04.2.1 | reverse complement strand
CGCCACCGGCATCATGCTGTTCGAGATCCGCCGCGGCGCGCTGAAGCTGGGGCCGGACTAGACCATGATCCCAAATGGCGGCGTCCGGTTTTCGGACAAGATCATGGTCAAACAAGAGGGCATCAAATCGTGAGGTTCTGGTCCCCCTATTGCCTGCTGGTCGTCGTCGCCATTGCGCTCGACCAGTGGATCAAGCAGTTGGTGGAGGGCGGCCTCGCCTTTCAGGAGAAGGTCGATCTTTTGCCTTTCCTGGCGCTGTTCCGCACCTACAACACGGGCATCGCCTTCTCGATGTTCCAGTCTTTCGGCGATACCGGCCTGGTGGTGATCGCCGTCCTCGTCGTCGCCTTCGTGCTCTACCTCGCAACGCGCACGCCGGCGGGCCATGTGCTTGCCAGGATTGGCTTTGCACTGATCATCGGCGGCGCTCTCGGCAACCTGATCGACCGCGCCGTCTACGGCCACGTCATCGACTACATATTGTTCCACACGCCGGTTTGGTCCTTCGCCGTATTCAACCTAGCGGACGCCTTCATCTCGGTCGGTGCCGCGCTTGTCCTCTTCGACGAATTTGTCGGCTGGCGGCGCGAGCCCAAGCCCTCGCAAGATTGACCGCGCGCAGCCGCCGCCGCACAGTCCAGGCACCGCACAACCGGGGAGAAAAAAGTGTCCGAAACCTTCAAAGCCATCCTCGTTTCGCGCGACGCCGACAAGAAGCAGTCGGTCGCGGTCATCAACCTCACCGAAGCCGAACTGATGGAGGGCGACGTCACCGTCGCCGTCGAGGCGACGACGGTCAACTACAAGGATGGGCTGGCCATCACCGGCAAGGCGCCGGTCATCCGCCGCTGGCCGCTGGTGCCGGGCATCGATTTCGCTGGTACGGTGATCTCCTCCTCGCATGCCGACTGGCGCAAGGGCGACAGGGTGATCCTCAATGGCTGGGGCGTCGGCGAAACGCATTTCGGCGCCTTTGCCGGTCGCGCCCGCGTCAACGGCGACTGGCTGGTGCCGCTGCCCGAAGGCATGAGCCCGCATGATGCGATGGCGGTCGGCACTGCCGGCTACACGGCCATGCTCAGCGTCATGGCGCTCGAGCGGCACGGCATCGTCCCGGATCGCGGCCCGGTGGTGGTGACGGGCGCGGCCGGCGGCGTCGGCTCAGTCGCGGTCTCGATCCTCTCCAGCCTCGGCTACCATGTCATCGCCTCGACTGGCCGCAATGCCGAAAGCCCCTATCTGATCGACCTCGGCGCCGCCGAGGTGATCTCGCGCGATGAACTCACCCAGCCGGCAAAGCCGCTCGCCAAGGAGCGCTGGGCCGGCGGCGTCGATGCGGTCGGCAGCCACACACTGGCCAATGTTCTGTCGATGACCGCCTACGGCGGCGCGGTTGCCGCCTGCGGGCTTGCCGGCGGCATGGACCTGCCGGCGAGCGTTGCTCCCTTCATTCTGCGCGGCGTCTCACTGCTCGGCATCGATTCGGTGATGGCGCCGAAGGCGGTCCGCCTGGAGGCGTGGCGCCGCATCGGCGCCGACCTCGACCATGGCAAGCTCGCGACGCTGTCCAGGACCATCGGTTTTGACGATATAATCGACGCCGCGCGTGATATCGTCGATGGCAGGATCAGGGGTCGCGTCGTTGTCGATATGTGAGCGCTGACGGGCAAAAACCGCGCGACCGTTAAAATTCGAGCGATCCGCCGCAATCTTCCATAATGTCTCTGTGGCATGGCTTTCCGCATGATCGCGGAATCCGGCATCAAGGCGGCGGAGAGTGCCGATGGCGTGGACGGGCCGAACCCTGCTACGCCGAAGCGTCAGCTTGTCACCGCGCCGCCGCTGGCGCCCGTACTGCCGCCTGCCAATCCCGAAGGCCTGCCTTTCCTCACCGTCGTCGCCATCGCCGTGCTGGCGGGTCTGGCTCATCTCACCGGCGCGCCGATCTTCGTCACTCTCGGTCTGCTGGTGACCGGCCTCGCCGGCCTGGGCATGCATCTGCGCAACAAACGCAACGAACGCCTGGCCTCGGACTTGCTCGACGAGACCGCCGCCCGCAGCCGCGCCGAGATCGAGACCCTCGCCGACCGCATGTGGGAGATGCAGGAAAGCGAGGAGCGGTTTCGCGGGCTGATTGACGCGCTCGGCGATCTCGTCGTCCATCGCGATCGCGACGGCCATATCGTCTATGCCAACAAGGTTTTCGCCGACCTCGTCGAGGTCGACCAGCGCGATCTTGCCAGCAAGACGCTGTCGGAGCTCGGCATCGACGTCGGAATCGTTCCCGACGCCGCCTTCTCTGATCATGAATGCCTGAGCTCCACCGACGTCGCCGTCCGCACGCCGAACGGCCCGCGCTGGTTTTCCTGGATCGAGCTGTCGGTGCGCGACAAGGACAATGGCGCCGTCTCGCACCGGGCTATCGCGCGCGACATCACCGCCCGTAAGCGCGCCGAATCCTCGCTGATCACCGCCCGCGAGCGCGCCGAATATGCCAGCCAGGCCAAGTCGCGCTTCCTCGCCACCGTCAGCCACGAAATCCGCACGCCGATGAACGGCATCATGGGGATGGCCAAGCTGCTGGTCGACACCGATCTGTCGCCCGAGCAGCGCACCTATGTCGGAGCCGTCTCGACTTCGGCCAGCGCGCTGCTGGCGCTGATCGAGGATTTGCTCGACTACTCCAAGATCGAGGCCGGCCGCTTCGACCCCGAGCCGCAGCCGACGTCGGTGCGCGAAATCGCCAACAACATCATCGAACTGATGGCAGCGAAGGCCTTCGCCAAGAACATCGGCCTCGGCTGCCATGTCGAGCCGGACGTCCCGCAGATGATCACCGCCGATCCAGGCCGGGTGCGTCAGGTGCTGCTCAACCTCATCGGCAACGCCATCAAATTCACCGACACCGGTGGCGTGCTGCTCGGTGTCGCGCGGGCGCGCACCGAGACCACCGACCGCATCTGCTTCACCATTACCGACACTGGTCCGGGGCTGCGCGAAGAGGACATGGAACGCATCTTCGAGG
>NZ_RZOT01000648.1:0-3027 GCF_003999085.1 Mesorhizobium sp. M4A.F.Ca.ET.090.04.2.1 | reverse complement strand
GCCGCGCCCGGTCGCGCAGGGCTCAGGCTTCTTCATCTCCGATGACGGCTACCTCGTCACCAACAACCATGTCGTCGAAGAGGGTTCCGCTTTCACCGTGGTGATGAACGACGGCAAGGAGCTCGACGCCAAGCTGATCGGCACCGATCCGCGCACCGACCTCGCCGTGCTCAAGGTCGAAGGCGACGGCAAGTTCACCTATGTCGACTTCGCCGACGATTCCAAGGTTCGCGTCGGCGACTGGGTGGTGGCCGTCGGCAATCCGTTCGGCCTCGGTGGCACCGTCACAGCCGGCATCGTCTCGGCCCGCGGCCGCGACATCGGCGCCGGCCCGTATGACGACTTCCTGCAGATCGACGCCTCGGTCAATCGCGGCAATTCTGGTGGCCCGACCTTCAACCTCAATGGCCAGGTCGTCGGCATCAACACCGCGATCTTCTCGCCCTCGGGCGGCAGCGTCGGCATCGCCTTCGACATCCCGGCCTCGACCGCCAAGGAAGTGGTGCAGGACCTGATGAAGAGCGGCTCCGTCCAGCGCGGCTGGCTGGGCGTCGAGATTCAGCCGGTCACCTCCGACATCGCGGAATCGCTCGGGCTGAGGTCCGAGAAGGGCGCGCTGGTGTCGAGCGCGCAGGACGACGGTCCCGGCAAGAAGGCCGGCATCACCGCTGGCGACGTCATCACCCAGGTCGACGGCAAGGATGTCGCCTCGCCGAAGGAACTCGCCCGCCTGATCGGCGCCTTTGCGCCGGGCAAGTCCGTCGATGTCACCGTGTGGCGCGACGGCAAGAGCGAGACGATCAAGGTCGACCTCGGCAAGCTGCCCGCCAGCGACAAGCAGGCGTCGAACGATGACAGCAAGCAGCCGGCGGCGCCAAAGGCCGACACGCTTGCCGATCTCGGCCTGACCGTCACCAAGTCGGAAAACGGCAAGGGGCTGGTCGTGACCGATGTCGATCCCGACAGCGATGCGGCCGACCGCGGCATCCAGCCCGGCGATGTCATCACCTCGGTCAACTCGATGGAGGTGAGCGGCACGGCGGATGTCGACAAGGCGATGGCCGATGCCGTGAAGGCGGGCCGCAAGGCGGTGCTAATGCAGATCACCCGCGACGACTCGAACCGCTTCGTTGCGCTGCCCGTCGCCAAGGGCTGACGTTCGTAACTTTCCCGAAGCGGCGGTTTCAACACCCCCGAGCCGCCGCGGGGGAAAGCACGGGGCCCGAATACGTTAGTCAGTCACCGTGTTCCGACCCCGGCGGCAGCGGGCTTCCCATCGCCCGCTGCCGCTCCCAACCATCAAAGGCCATTCCGTGCATGCCGGCTCCTCATTCTCAGGGCGAAATCGCGTATAACGGCTCTATGAAGATTCTCGTCATAGAAGACGATCGCGAGGCCGCCGATTACCTGCAGAAGGCCTTTGCCGAAGCCGGCCATACCGCCCATGTCGCCGGCGACGGCGAGACCGGCTTCGCGCTTGCCGACGCCGGCGATTATGACGTCATGGTCGTCGACCGCATGATGCCGCGCCGCGACGGCCTGTCGGTCATCGCCGGCCTGCGCTCCAGGGGCAACACGACGCCAGTGCTGATCCTGTCGGCGCTGGGCGAGGTCGACGACCGCGTCACCGGCCTGCGCGCCGGCGGCGACGATTACCTGACCAAGCCCTACGCATTCTCCGAATTGCTCGCCCGCGTCGAGGTGCTCAACCGCCGCGCCAGCGCCAGGGAAGCCGAGACCGTCTACCGCGTCGGCGATCTCGAGCTCGACCGGCTTTCGCACTCGGTCAAGCGCGCCGCGCGCGAGATCACGCTGCAGCCGCGCGAGTTCCGCCTGCTCGAATATCTGATGCGCCATGCCGGTCAGGTGGTGACGCGCACCATGCTGCTCGAGAATGTCTGGGACTACCACTTCGACCCGCAGACCAATGTCATCGACGTCCATGTCTCGCGGCTGCGTGGCAAGATCGAGAAGGGCTTCGACAAGCCGATCCTGCATACGGTCCGCGGCGCCGGCTACATGCTAAAGGGTGGGTAAGGCCGATCATGGCTCTTTCCCTGCCGGCCATCATGAGGACGACGGCAGCGCGGCTCTCGGCGCTCTATTTCCTGCTTTTCGCGCTGTGCGCCGTGCTGCTCGTCTTCTACATGACCTCGCTGTCGGCGCGCATGCTGACCGCGCAGACGCAGGATACGATCAACGATGAAGTGGCTGGTCTCGATCGTGCCTATCGGCGCGGCGGCCTGCCGGTCCTGGTCCGCGTCGTCGAAGCACGTTCCCGCCAGCCCGGGGCCAACCTCTACCTCATCGCCGACGCCAACGGGCAGATCTTGACCGGCAATGTGCAAAGCCTGGAGCCGGGGGTCATCGAAACGGAGGGCTGGACGACAGAGCCATTTTCCTATCAGCGTTTCGGCGAGGGCGAACTCGACCGGCTGCGCAGCGGGGCACCCGACCAGGCCACGCCGCCGTCCGGCGAGCCCGAAGCGCAGGCCGAGGGCGAGAAGGGCCACAACGCGATCGCGCTGGTGCTGCGGCTGCCCAACCAGATGATCATGCTGGTCGGCCGCGACCTCGGCGAGCCCGAGCGCTTCCGCGCCGTCATACGCCGCGCCTTGATGCTCGCGCTGGGCATGATGGGGCTTGGCGGGCTCCTGATCTGGTTCTTTGTCGGGCGCGCGGCGCTGAAGCGCATCGACAGCGTCTCGGAGGCCAGCCGCCGCATCATGGGCGGCGACCTGTCCGGCCGCCTCCCGGTCACCGGAGCCGGTGACGAGTTCGACCGCCTGTCCGAGAACCTCAATACGATGCTGGCCCGGATCGCCAAGCTGAACGAGGGCCTGAAGCAGGTTTCCGACAATATCGCGCATGATCTGAAGACGCCGCTGACCAGGCTGCGCAACCGCGCCGAGGCGACGCTGGCCGGCCGGCAGAAGACCCCCGACTACCGGCAGGCGCTGGAAAGCACGATCGCTGAGTCCGACCAGCTGATAAAGACCTTCAACGCCATCCTGATGATCTCCAGGC
>NZ_RZOT01000647.1:0-3040 GCF_003999085.1 Mesorhizobium sp. M4A.F.Ca.ET.090.04.2.1 | reverse complement strand
CCTTGCGCCAGCGCGCCGGCCGCCGCCTCGTCGATCAGGCCTTGCATGTAGACGGACCGGTAGTCGATCGCCTTGATGGTCTCGGGAAGCTGCTCCGGCTCAACGCCCGCTGGCACCGCCAGCACGGGGCCGGCCTCGGAAAAGCCGAGCAGCACGCCGCGGTCGAGCGAGACGTCGAAGGCTTTGCTTTCGGTTGCGCCGAACCAGGGGTCGAAGCTGCCGTCCTCATGTTTCAGATAGAGCCGGCCGCCATGCATCAGCAGCAGCCGCGTCGAGGGATCGGCGAGCGCCTGCTCGACGGAATCGTCGGCGCGGGTCTCCGATTGCCGGTCGATCTGGTTGCCGGCGAAGCCGACGAACTGGCTGGGCTCCCGCAAGGGTGCGTCAAACAGGCGGAAGGGCATGGGGACTCAGAGCTTTATGGACACGGGTCAGCTTATAGCGCCGCCTTGATCGTTTCGGCAAACCGGCGGATCTCGGAATTACTGTAGGGTTCGCGCAGGCCATGTCCCCAGACCGGCCCCGGCCATGCCGGATCGCCTTCCGAGCGCGCGATGACGTGGATGTGCAGCTGCCGCACGATGTTGCCCAGCGCGCCGGTATTGATCTTGGTGCAGCCTGTCGCCTTCTTCAGCGCTTGCGCCACCATGTTGGTCTCGAAGGTCAGCATCGCCTGGTCGAGCGGCGTCAGGTCATGGATTTCCTCCACGCCCGGCCGCTGCGGCACCAGGATGAGCCATGGCCAGCGGCAGTCGTTCATCAGCCTGAGTTCGCACAGGCCGAGCCACATCAGCTGCTCGCTGTCCGCCTCCAGCCTGGCGTCGAGCGTGAATCCGGCCTTGAGGCCCGGCAGCATTGGCGTTTCCCTCACTTTTTTGGACTTTGCACCGTCTTTTTGACCGATGAACGCTAGAGCGGCTGCAGAGGGGCTGCAAGCGAATCATTGGCCGGTATTGCGGATTTGAAGACGCGCCCGCCAGTACGCCGCGCACGACCGGCGCCGCCGATTCCGCTCCGCCCTTGCATTTCATCGTCGAATTGCCGATATGGAGGCCGGGAGGTTGGTGGTGGACGATCCACTCGCCAACCGGGTCAGGTCCGGAAGGAAGCAGCCCTAACGAGCCCGGAACGGGTCATTGTTCCAGCCTCCCACCTCTTCGCCTTTCTTTCGCGACATTGACGGCGTCAAGCCGTGCGGGCGAAACTATGCGCAGGAAACGGCCGCCTTCCGTCGCGGTCCTGGGAGCTTTGACGGCGAATGAGCGAAGCCGGAAATTCGGGGGCGGAAAGCCTGGGGACAGGCAAGGCTGGCGCCTATCGCGTTCTGGCGCGCAAATACCGCCCTTCGAATTTCTCCGAGCTGATCGGCCAGGAACCGATGGTCCGCACGTTGACCAATGCCTTCGCCTCCGGCCGCATCGCCCAGGCCTGGATGCTGACCGGCGTCCGAGGTGTCGGCAAGACGACCACGGCCCGCATCCTGGCCCGGGCGCTGAACTACAAGACCGCCACCGTCGACCAGCCTTCGGTCGATCTTTCCATCCCCGGCGAGCATTGCCAGGCGATCATGGAAGGACGTCATGTCGATGTCATCGAGATGGACGCCGCCTCGCACACCGGCATCGACGACATCCGCGACATCATCGAGCGCGTGCGCTACGCGCCGGTCTCGGCCCGCTACAAGGTCTACATCATCGACGAAGTGCACATGCTCTCCACCCAGGCCTTCAACGGCCTGCTGAAGACGCTCGAAGAGCCGCCACCGCACGTCAAATTCATCTTCGCGACCACCGAGATCCGCAAGGTGCCGATCACAGTCCTGTCGCGCTGCCAGCGCTTCGACCTGAGACGCATCGATGCCGGCGCCCTGGTCGCGCACCTGTCAGCGATCTCCGCCAAGGAAGGCATTTCGGTCGACGACGACGCGCTGGCGATGATCGCGCGCGCCGCCGAAGGCTCGGCGCGCGATTCACTCTCCATCCTCGACCAGGCGATCGCCCATGGCAGCGGCGCGGTCAGCGCCGAGGCGGTGCGCGCCATGCTCGGCCTCGCCGACCGCGCCCGCATCGTCGACCTGTTCGAGCATGTCATGAAGGGCGACGTCGCGGCGGCATTGGCCGAATTCCGCGCCCAGTACGACACCGGCGCCGATCCGGCCGCGGTGCTGACCGACCTTGCCGAATTCAATCATCTCGTCACCAGGCTGCGCTTCGTGCCGACGGCCGCCGACGATGCTTCGCTGTCGGAGGATGAACGCCGGCGCGGCGGCGATTTCGCCAGGACGCTGTCGGTGCGCGTGCTGTCCACGACATGGCAGATGCTGCTGAAGGGCATTCCCGAGGTGCAGTCTTCGAACCGGCCGGTGAGCGCTGCCGAGATGGTGCTGATCCGGCTCGCGCATGCTGCCGACCTGCCGACGCTGGACGAGGCGCTGAAGTCGCTGGAAGGCGCTTCGCCGGTTCCGAATGGCGCGCCGCGCGCCAACGGGGCCCCAGCAAGCCCGGGCAATGGCGGCGCAAGCGCCGTGGCGCAGGCGCGCATGCCTTCGGCCAGCGGCGGCTCGCAGACGATGCGGCTGGTCGAGGCGCAGCCCGTGCCTACTGCCTTCGTCCCGGCACCGGAACCGGTCGTCGAAGCGCCCGCTGTTCCGGTCAAGTCGCTGGCCGACATTGCCGCCCTTGCCGATTCCAATCGCGACATCGCCTTCAAGGTTTTGATCAAGCGCTGCGTGCGGCTGGTGCGCGTCGAGCCCGGCCGCCTCGACGTCAGCCTGACCGAAGACGCGCCGAAGATGCTGCTCAACGACCTGACCGCCAAGCTGCGCGCCTGGACAGGCCGCAACTGGCTGGTGTCGCTGTCGAAGGAAGATGGCGGCCAGACTCTTGCCGAGATGGAAACGACGAAGCGCGAGACCGCCTTCCTCGACGCCAAGAGCGACCCGACGGTCGCCGCCATCCTCGCCCGCTTCCCAGGCGCCAAGATCATTGACGTGCGCATTCCGGACATGCCGGAAGTGGAAGAGGCCGAGGCCGACCTGCCG
>NZ_RZOT01000646.1:0-3049 GCF_003999085.1 Mesorhizobium sp. M4A.F.Ca.ET.090.04.2.1 | reverse complement strand
TAATAGACCTTGCCCGAACACAGCACGACGCGGCGGATCTTGGAATCCTTGGTCAGCTTGATCGCCTGGTTCGGCAACAGCTGCGCGTCGTCCCACAACAGCCGGTGGAACGAGCTTTCGCCCGAAATCTCCGAAAGCGTCGACACCGCCCGCTTGTGGCGCAGCAGCGACTTCGGCGTCATCAGGATCAGCGGCTTGCGGAAATCGCGCTTCAATTGCCGGCGCAAGATGTGGAAGTAGTTGGCCGGCGTGGTGACGTTGGCCACCTGCATATTGTCTTCGGCGCAGAGCTGCAGGAAGCGCTCGAGCCTGGCCGACGAGTGCTCGGGTCCCTGGCCCTCATAGCCATGCGGCAGTAGGCAGACGAGCCCCGACATTCTGAGCCACTTGCGCTCGCCGGATGAGATGAACTGGTCGAACACCACCTGGGCGCCGTTGGCGAAGTCGCCGAACTGCGCTTCCCACAGCGTCAGCGCCTTCGGCTCGGCCAGGCTGTAGCCATATTCGAAGCCGAGCACGGCCTCTTCCGACAGCATCGAGTTGATGACCTCGTAGCCGGCCTGCGCCGCCGACAGATTGTTGAGCGGGATGTAACGCGTCTCGTCGCGCTGGTCGTAGAGCACCGAATGGCGCTGCGAGAAGGTGCCGCGCTCCGAGTCCTGGCCGGAGAGGCGGATCGGGTTGCCGTCGAGAAGGATGGCGCCGAAGGCCAGCGCCTCGGCCGTCGACCAGTCGATGCCTTCGCCGGATTCGATCGACTGGCGGCGGTTCTCGAGGAAGCGGACGATCGTCTTGTGCGCCTCGAAACCCTTCGGCACCTCGGTCAGCTTCTTGCCGATCTCCTTCAGCGTCTTGACCGGCACGGCGGTCTTGCCGCGCCGTTGCTCATCCTGGTTGTCGGCCGTGCGCAGGCCGGACCAGGCGCCGTCCAGCCAGTCGGCCTTGTTCGGCTTGTAGGACTGGCCAACCTCCCATTCGACTTCCAGATGCGCCCGCCAGTCGGCCTTCATCTTGTCGAATTCGGCCTGGGTGATGTGGCCCTCGGCGATCAGCCGGTCGGCATAGATCTGCACCGTCGTCTTGTGGGTGCGGATGGCGCGGTACATGATCGGCTGGGTGAAGGCCGGCTCGTCGCCCTCATTGTGGCCGAAGCGGCGGTAGCAGAACATGTCCACCACTACCGGCTTGTGGAACTTCATGCGGAACTCGGTCGCCACCTTGGCGCCGTGCACCACGGCTTCCGGATCGTCGCCATTGACGTGGAAGATCGGCGCCTCGATCATCTTGGCCACATCCGACGGATAGGGCGAGGAGCGCGAGAAGCGCGGATTGGTGGTGAAGCCGATCTGGTTGTTGATGATGAAATGCAGCGTGCCGGCAACGCGGTGGCCGCGCAGGCCGGACAAGCCGAGGATTTCGGCGATCACGCCTTGGCCGGCGAAGGCCGCGTCGCCGTGCAGCAGGAGCGGCATCACCTTGGCGCGTTCCGATAGCGGCACGATCTCGCCACGCTCGCGGCCGGCGAGCTGATCCTGCTTGGCGCGCGCCTTGCCCATCACCACCGGGTCGACGATTTCCAGATGCGAGGGGTTGGCGGTCAGCGACAGGTGCACCTTGTTGCCGTCGAACTCGCGGTCCGACGAGGCGCCAAGATGGTACTTGACGTCGCCCGAGCCCTCGACCTCGTCGGGTGCTGCCGAGCCGCCCTTGAACTCGTGGAAGATGGCGCGGTGCGGCTTGGCCAACACCTGGGAGAGCACGTTGAGGCGGCCGCGATGCGCCATGCCAAGCACGACCTCCTTCAGGCCGAGCTGGCCGCCGCGCTTGAGTATCTGCTCCAGCGCCGGGATCAGGGCTTCGCCGCCGTCGAGGCCGAAGCGCTTGGTGCCCTTGTACTTGACGTCGGCGAACTGCTCGAAGCCTTCCGATTCAATCAGCTTCTGCAGGATCGCCTTCTTGCCGGTCGCGGTGAAGGTGATCTCCTTGTCGGCGCCCTCGATGCGCGCCTGGATCCACGCCTTTTCTTCCGGATCGGAGATGTGCATGAACTCGACGCCGAGCGTCGAGCAGTAGGTGCGGGTGAGAATCTCCAGCATCTGCCGGATGGTGCCGAATTCGAGCCCGAGCACATTGTCGAGGAAGATCGGCCGGTCGTAATCGGCTGACGTGAAGCCGTAATTCTCGGGTGACAGCTCGTTATAGTCCTCGAGCGGCTTGGCGATGCCGAGCGGGTCGAGATTGGCATGCAAATGGCCGCGCATGCGGTAGGCGCGGATCATCATGATGGCGCGCACGGAATCGCGCGTCGCCTGGTGCACGTCGGCATCGGACAGGACGACGCCGTTGGTGACCGCCTTCTCCTTGACCTTCTTCTCGATCGCCTTTTCGACCAGGCCCCAATTGCCGTCGAGCGCCGACACCAGTTCGCCATTGGCCTGCATCGGCCAGGAGGGCTTGGCCCAGGAAGCGCCCTTGGCGTTCTTGCGAACGTCCGCGGCGTCGTCCTTCAGCGCCGCGAAGAAGTCCTGCCATTCGGGATTGACCGATTCAGGATCGTCCTCATAGGCGGCATAAAGCGCGTCGATATAGTCGGCATTGCCGCCATAGAGGAAAGAGGTGAGCGAGAATTGGTCGTTGGCCTGATCTTGTCGTGCCATGTCACTTGTCGGAGCCTGGCTCCGTCTCCTTTTCAGGGTGAATGGTGAATAGTGAGTGGTGAATGGTCAGCAGAAAACCCGGGACTTCCCTCGATTTTGCACCGCCACTCATCCGTACTTGCCATTCACTATTCACCATTCACTATTCACTGACCCTTGATCGCCTCGACCAGCGTCGTGCCGAGCCTTGCCGGCGACGGCGAAACCTTGATGCCGGCCGATTCCATCGCCGCGATCTTGTCTTCCGCGCCGCCCTTGCCGCCGGAGATGACCGCGCCGGCGTGGCCCATGGTGCGGCCGGCCGGTGCCGTGCGCCCGGCGATGAAGCCCGCCATCGGCTTCTTGCGGCCGCGTTTGGCTTCGTCCTTGAGGAACTGCGCGGCGTCTTCCTC
>NZ_RZOT01000645.1:0-3057 GCF_003999085.1 Mesorhizobium sp. M4A.F.Ca.ET.090.04.2.1 | reverse complement strand
CAGCATGACGCCGAACAGCGGCACGCCGGAGGCGAAGTTGAAGGTGCCGTCGACCGGATCGATGACAAAGGCGAGCTCGGCATCGCCGAGACCGCCGAGCAGCGCCGGATTGTCGGAGCAGGCCTCCTCGCCAACGATCATGGCCGAGGGATAGCGCTCGCGCAGCCTTGCCGTGATCACCCGCTCGGCATTGACGTCGGCCTCGGTCACCAGATCGGCGGCCGATGTCTTCTGGCGGATGTCGCCTTCGCCCAGCCGGCGAAAGCGCGGCATGATCTCGGCAGTGGCCGCGTCGGAGAGGAGACCGGCAAGCCAGTCGATGGCGCTATCGTCAATTGTCATAGGGATCGTCTTACCTGTCGTTGAGGGCGGCGAAGTCGAACAGCTTCCTGTCGAGCAGATGCGAGGGCCGCACATTCGTCATGGCGCGGATCATCGTGTCCTTGCGGCCGGGCATGCGCCTTTCGATGTCGTCCAGCATCGCCTTCATGGCATTGCGCTGCAGGCCTTCCTGGCTGCCGCAGAGATCGCAGGGGATGATCGGGAACTTCATCGCGTCGGCGAATTTCTCGAGATCGGCCTCAGCGTTATAGGCGAGCGGCCGCAGCACCATGACGTCGCCCTCATCGTTGAGGAGTTTCGGCGGCATGGCGGCAAGGCGACCGCCGTGGAACAGGTTCATGAAGAAGGTTTCGAGGATGTCCTCGCGGTGGTGACCCAGTACGAGAGCGGCGCAGCCCTCCTCGCGCGCGATGCGGTAGAGGTGGCCGCGCCGCAGTCGCGAGCAGAGCGAGCAATAGGTGCTGCCTTCGGGCAGCTTGTCGGTGACCACCGAATAAGTGTCCTGGTATTCGATACGATGCGCAATGCCGTTGGCATTGAGGTAGTCGGGCAGGACGTGCTTGGGAAAGTTCGGCTGGCCCTGGTCGAGATTGCAGGCGAGCAGTTCGACCGGCAGCAGGCCGCGCCATTTTAGGTCGAGGAGCAGGGCGAGCAGGCCGTAGGAATCCTTGCCGCCGGACAGCGCCACCAGCCAGCGTTCGCCGGGCTTCACCATGGCGAAGTCCTCGATCGCCTGGCGCGTCAATCGCAGCAGTCGCTTGCGCAGCTTGTTGAACTCGACCGACGACGGCACGTCGGCAAACAGCGGATGGAAGCCGCCATCGGCATCGTCGCCGATGGGCTCGAGGGATTTGACGTCGGGCAGCATATTCATGGCGCATCGGCCCCAGGGACAGGTGTCGGCGCCCGGATTAGCGCATCGGCCCGGAAATCGAAATCGATTTCTGCGGCGCGGCCGCACGGCGGATCCGCCAAAGCAAAAAAGGCCGCCCACTGGGCGGCCTTTCGATAGGTTGCTGAAGCAGCAATCAGCGCGAATAGAATTCGACGACCAGGTTCGGTTCCATCTGCACGGCGAACGGAACATCCGACAGGCCGGGGATGCGCGCGAAGGTGGCGGTCATCTTGTTGTGGTCGGCTTCGATATAGTCGGGCACGTCGCGCTCGGCGAGAGCGACCGATTCCAGCACGATGACGAGCTGCTTCGACTTCTCGCGCACTTCGACAACGTCGCCCGGCTTGCAGCGATACGAGCCGATGTTGACGCGCTTGCCGTTGACGTTGACGTGGCCGTGGTTGACGAACTGGCGGGCGGCGAAAATGGTCGGCACGAACTTGGCGCGGTAGACGACCGCGTCGAGACGCGACTCGAGCAGGCCGATCAGGTTCTCCGAGGTGTCGCCCTTGCGGCGGTCCGCCTCTTCATAGACCTTGCGGAACTGCTTTTCCGAAACGTCGCCATAGTGGCCCTTCAGCTTCTGCTTGGCGCGCAGCTGCAGACCGAAGTCGGAAAGCTTGCCCTTGCGGCGCTGGCCGTGCTGGCCGGGGCCGTATTCACGCTTGTTGACCGGGGACTTCGGGCGGCCCCAGATGTTTTCGCCGAGACGGCGGTCGATCTTGTATTTCGCGGATTCGCGCTTGCTCATCGCATTCCCTTTCAAAACAATACACCCGGAACCTCATGCTCCGAGTGAAGGAAACGCGCCCTCCTCTGGCCTCCGTTTTCGAGACCTGACAGGGTTTTCCACGCAACGCGACGGAAAACCCACGGGACACGTCAGTTAACAAGGCCGGGGAAGAAACAATCGAACTTCCGTCTGCCTTGCGCATAAAGAAAACCACCGGGCATTGCGGCCCGGTGTTGGCGCGCTGATTAAACGGAGATTTAGGCGGTGTCAAGCTTGTGCGTGGCACTGCGGACCAATCACCGAGAGCCCGCGGCCCCGCAGGCGGGTTCTTGCTTTTCTTCCCCAAGTGCAGCGAGATCAGCTCTTGGATTTCTTCTCGGGCAAGCCCTTGCGCCTGGTCTCGGCGAATTCCTCGAGCTGCTTTTCGCTCATCGATTCGTACATTCCCTTCGAGGCGCCCTTGAGCTCGCTCTTCTTGGTGTCGCCGCGTTTTGCCGACAGCGCCGCGCCAGCGGCCTTTTGCTGAGCTTTCGATGTGGCAGGCATGGTCGTTTCTCCCAATTGACTATGGGAGGGAACGCAGCCGCCCAGCCGATGTTCCTGCCGTCAAGGGATCGTCAGACCAAAACCCTGCATCAGCCGGCCGATGGCGAAATCAGACTTGCCGGAGGTGAAGACGGCAATGTCGGGCTCGCCTTGCGACGATCCGTTGACCGGCGGGAGCAAGGACATGGCGCGGCGGGCTATGGCTTCGGCCGGATCGATCCAGTCCACCGGCCAGGGCGCGGTCTTGCGCATGCGGTTGACCAGGAACGGATAGTGCGTGCAGGCAAGCACGACGATGTCGGTGCGCTGCCCGTCGCGTTCGAGGAAGCAGGGCGCGATCTCGCTGCGTACAGCCTCCTCGTCGACAAAGCCCTCGCGCATGTAGACTTCGGCCAGCCCCGCCAGATTGTTGCTGCCGACGAGGCGGACGTGGCATTTCTGCGCCCATTTGCTGATCAGGTCGCGCGTGTACTGCCGCTTCACCGTGCCCGGCGTCGCCAGCACCGAGACCAGGCCGGAGCGGGTGCGCTCCGGCCTGGTC
>NZ_RZOT01000644.1:0-3063 GCF_003999085.1 Mesorhizobium sp. M4A.F.Ca.ET.090.04.2.1 | reverse complement strand
GCATAGGCGAGCGCCAGGGTCGAGCCCCAGGAGCCGCCGAAGACCAGCCATTTGTCGAAGCCCGCCATCTCGCGCAGCCGCTCGATGTCGGCGACCAGATGCCAGGTGGTGTTGGCCTCGAGCGAAGCGTTGGGCGTCGACTTCCCGCAGCCGCGCTGGTCGAACAGGATGACGTCGTAGAGCTTCGGATCGAACAGCCGCCGGTGTTTCGGCGAGATGGTGCCCCCCGGACCGCCGTGCAGGAACACGGCGGGCTTGGCGCCCCTGGTGCCGGAGCGCTCCCAATAGACCCTATGACCGTCGCCGACATCGAGCATACCGGTCTCGAACGGCTCGATCTCGGGATAGAGCGTACGCAAGCCACCACTCATGACTGTCATAGTTTCAAGCCCTGCTGCGGCCAGTTGGCCGTCTCGTGATCGGGATGCTGGAAGGAGATGATCTGCTCCTGCCGTCGATAGAAGTCGGGGTCGTCGAGGACCGGCGCCTCGAATATCTTTTCCACCCAGGGCAAGCGGACGGCGTAGTTGACCTGGATCAGCGGCGCGAGGTCCGAGCGGTCGTCGAAGGCGCCGATGGCGATCTCCAGCGCGCCGGGCTGGCGATAGGTCAGCGGCGTGCCGCAGCGGCGGCAGAAGCCGCGATCGATGTTGACCGAGGACTGGAAATAGCTCGGCTCCTCGTGGGTCCATTCGACGCCGTCCTTCGGCACCGTCACCAGCGCTCCGAAGAAATTGCCGAACTGTTTCTGGCACATGCGGCAATGGCAGATCGACGGGCGCCCTAGCTTGCCGTTGATGCGGAAGCGCACGGCGCCGCATTGGCAGCCGCCGGTTCGAACTTGATCGGTCATGGTCTTTCCTCCGGCGGCCATTGGTCGGTGTCGTGGTCGGGGTGCTGATAGGAGACGAGCTCCGCCAGATAAGGCGCCGAGCCGATGTCGGCCATTGTCTCCTCACCCGGCAATTGCGGGACGGAATCGACGTAAGGCAACTTCGCCTCGGTGCCCCACTGGATGGTGGGCGCGATGCCGGCCGGATCGTCGAAGGTGGCAATCGCCAGCGCCATGCCGTCGGGCGCCTCGAAGGACAGCGGTGTACCGCACTCCGCGCAGAAGCCGCGCCATGCTGCGCTGGAAGAACGAAAGCGCTTGGGCTCGCCGCGCGTCCATTCGACCTTGGCGCCGCGCACCGAGACCAGCGGCAGATAGAAATTGCCGCTCGCCTTCTGGCACATGCGGCAATGGCAGATCGAGGCATCGCCCAGCGCGCCCTCGACGCGGAAGCGCACCGCGCCGCACTGGCAGCCGCCTGTGTAGACTGGCCGGTTGTCGAGGCTCATGGCTGATCACTCCGGATCATGGCAGACCGCCTCTACATTGTTGCCGTCGGGATCGAAGACGAAGGCGCCGTAGTAGTTCGGATGATAATGCGGGCGGAGCCCCGGTCCGCCATTGTCCCTGCCGCCGGCGGCAAGGGCCGCTGCATGGAAGGCATCGACCTCGGCGCGGCTGCGCGCGGTGAAGGCCACATGCTGGTGATCCTTCGGCTTGTCCTTGCCCGAGCTCAGCCAGAACACCGGCCGGTCGCGGCCATAACCGCCGACCTTGGCGCCGCCGGTGTATTCTGTGGGCACCATGTAAAGCAGCGAAGCGCCGAGCGGCGCCATCGCCTTGTCGTAAAAGGCCTTCGAGGCGTCGAAATCGGAAACGGTGATGCCGAGATGGTCGATCATAAAACTGCCTCCCTTGCTGGTTCGCGTGCCGGCCTATCGGCGCCGGCGAGGCCAGCCTCGATCACGATGTGCTGGCAGACATTGTCGATATCGCGGATGACGTCGTCGTTCCAGAAGCGCAGGATGGTCCAGCCGAGCGCTTCAAGCCTGGCTGTTCTTGCTGCGTCAGATGCGGAAACTTCATGTGAAGCGTGTTGGGAGCCATCCAGCTCAACGATCAGCTTTTTGGTTGGACATGCAAAATCGACGATGTAGCCAGCTATCGGCATCTGACGGCGGAACGCCAGCCCCATGAGTCGGTGTACGCGTATTGCATTCCAAAGCTTGAGTTCGGCATCTGTCATCTGCTTGCGCATCTTGCGCGCATTGCCGCGATTGATGGGAGATACGCGATAATGGGTCATCGCGAGGCACCCCCCTCTGTCCTGCCGGACATCTCCCCCTCAAGGGGGGAGATCAGATGTCGCCACTGCTTTCGCCAATCACCCACCTCGCAAGACGAACGCCGTCGGCGGAGCTGCCAATCTCCCCCCTTGAGGGGGAGATGCCCGGCAGGGCAGAGGGGGGTGCTTGGCGCCACCCTCACCGCTTCACCTCCCAGGTGGTGATACGCTCGCCGGTGACAGGATCCTTGCCGTCTTTCAGCTGCACGCCTTGCGCCAGAAGCTCGTCGCGAATGCGATCGGCCTCAGGCCAGTTCTTCTCGGCGATCAGCGCCAGACGTTTGGCGATGGCCTTGGCGATGGCCGCCTCGTCCACCTCGGCCGTGCCGACATCGAAGCCGAGGAAGGCAAGCGCGGCCTTCAGCGACGCGGCGGCGGCGTTGCCTTCCGCGGCCTCGCTGGCAAGCAGCGTCAACTGCTGGAAGGCGGCATAGGTGGCGAGATCGTCGGACAGCGCCGCAACGACCTCCGTCGGCAATTGCCCGGCCGCCGGCGCGAGATCGGCCGCGCGCTTCCATTTGCGCAAGGTGTTTTCGGCCTCTTCCAGCTTGCGCACGGAGAAGTCGATCGGCTCACGGTAATGCGTCATCAGCATCGCCAGCCGCAGCACTTCGCCCGGCCATTTGCGGCCGCCAAAGGTCTCGGTCTCCAGCAGCTCATGGATCGAGTAGAAATTGCCGAGGCTCTTCGACATCTTCTGGCCCTCGACCTGAAGGAAGCCGTTGTGCATCCACACGTTGGCCATCACCTCGGTGCCGTGGGCGCAGCGCGACTGGGCGATCTCGTTTTCATGGTGCGGGAAGATCAGGTCGAGGCCGCCGCCATGGATGTCGAAGACCTCGCCGAGATAGGCGGCCGACATCGCCGAGCACTCGATGTGCCAGCC
>NZ_RZOT01000643.1:0-3072 GCF_003999085.1 Mesorhizobium sp. M4A.F.Ca.ET.090.04.2.1 | reverse complement strand
AGATAATCAAATCGAGTCGGAACAAACCGGGACCACGGTCCTGCTTTGGGCCCATAATGGGCCCAAAACGTTTTGGGCCGAGGGCACTTTTTGTGAATAAAAACAATGGTTATGGTGGGCCCGGAGGGACTCGAACCCCCAACCAAGCGGTTATGAGCCGCCGGCTCTAACCATTGAGCTACAGGCCCCACGCGGCTGGCTTAGTGTTTTTCCTTCCTCGGCACAAGGCTTTCCGGGCGGGCTGGCAGCGATCGCCCAAATCAGCCCATATTCGCGCTCTAGTTGCCAGATGCGACTGGTTCGCAGACCGAGGAGATTTTCATGACCAGACGTCTTTTGCCCCTCATGCCCCTGGCGCTTGCTGCCGCCATCGCCTTGCCGGCGGCGGCCGGCGCCGCCGATTCGCAAGCCGCGCCCCGCATCGTCGTGTCGGGCGAAGGCCATGCGACCGCAGCGCCCGATCTCGCGCTGTTGACGCTCAGCGTCATGCGCGAGGCCAAGACCGCGCGCGCCGCGCTCGACGCCAACAACGACGCCATGGCCGCGGTGATCGCGGCGATGAAATCGGCCGGCATCAAGGACCGCGACCTGCAGACGGCGGGCATCCAGATCAATCCGCGCTACAACTACACCAACAAGCCGGACGGCAGCCAGGAGGCCGAGCTTGTCGCCTACCAGGTGACCAACACGCTTTCGGTGCGCATCCGCGACATCGACAAGACCGGCGATATCCTCGACAAGGCGGTGTCGCTCGGCGTCAACCAGGGTGGCGGCATTGCCTTCTCCAACGAAGACCCGTCCGCCGCTGTCACCGAGGCCCGCAAGAAGGCGGTCGCCGACGCCATGGCCAAGGCCAGGACGCTGGCCGAGGCCGCCGGTGTCAGCATCGGCCGGGTGCTGGAGATTACCGACCAGAACATCGCGCCGCCGCCGATGCCGATCAACGCCAAGGCCTTCGATGCCGCGGGCGCGTCGGTCCCGGTGCAGGCGGGCGAGAACGCTTACGCCGTGCAGGTTACCGTCACCTTCGAATTGAAGTGAGCGTGGTCCGGCCGGCTTGCGTCGGCGGGGCCGGACGCAGGTCCGGCCGGCTGTGACCGACCCCTGCTGCGCATGAAAAACCCGGAGGACCAGTCCTCCGGGGTTCTTCTTGAGCCGCACCCTTCCGCCCTGGCGGAAAGGGGCTCTGCTAGGCGTTCAAGCCGGGGCCGGCTTGTGTTCCTTAGCGATAGATGATCGGGCAGCCGCGCACATTGGCGAATACCACCACGACGCGATCGCCGTACTGGCGGCCCATAACCTTGACCGTGCGGCGGCCGACATCGACGATGCGGACACGGTGCAAGCCCATGCGCTCTGCCTTGTCGAGCGCGCGCTCCGGCGAACAGCCCCGGCGCCAGCCGCGGTCGTCACGCCAATCGTTATCATCCGAGCGGTGACGGCGATGGTAGTAACCGTCATCGTCCCCGGTGTAGACGCCGAAGCGGGGATCCTGGTTGTTGCCGAAACCGAGATAGAGGCTGTCGGCATGGGCGGCGGGAATGGCGGCAAGCGTGCCGAGGCCGACCAGCGCCGAAAGGGCTGCCGTCTTGATCGTGTTGAACATCGTTTTCTCTCCTTGTTGAGGGCTCTCGCCCCTTGTGAGCCGATGGTGCGAGAATGCGCCTGCCTGTCTGAACCTTCTGCGAACCGTCCATTCATCTTCGGTTCATCCGGCAAGCCATCGGTTGTGAGCGGCCGGACCCCAAACGCCCCACGGCCCCGCCGGTTCCGGCCGAGGCCGATCCGGCGCGTGCTATTTCCTATCGGTTTGCGGCGAAAATCGGTTCAGGGCTCGTCGTCGAGCATATAGTCAAAATAGTCGTCCGGCTCGGCAAGGTCGGTTTCCTTGGCCTTGACCCGACCGCGGATCGAGATGCCGGCTTCGTGCACCGTCTCGTCGCTCCCCGAGACCAGCCTGTGCCACCAATAGAGGTCATGCCCCTCAGCTATCAACCGATAGGCGCAGGTCCTGGGCAGCCAGCTGATAGTGCGCACATTCTGCGGAGTCAGCCCAACGCAGTCCGGAACCCGGGCCAATCTGTTGGCATAATCGGCGCAGCGGCAGCTTTCGGCGTCGAACAGCCGACAGCCGACGCTCGTCCAGTAGATCTCGCCGGTGTCCTCGTCCTCGAGCTTCGACAGGCAGCACTTCCCGCAACCGTCGCAGAGCGATTCCCACTCGACCGGCGTCATCGCCTCAAGAGTCTTGGTTTTCCAGAACGGCGCACCCATTGCGCGGATGTGGCCCCGGCCGGCGCCAAGGTCAAGCGCGGCAGTGGCGTAAATGACACATGCATCATATGAAAAACACGAAGTTGCCTTCAAAACGCCGGTCAATCGTCCTTCGTTGCCGCTAATGCCCACACGTCGGAACCAAATCCCGATGATGAAAGTTTTGGGCAGGGATGGGACCCCACAAGGAGAATTTGAGATGAAACGCCAACCACGGATTCTGGCAGGCACCGCGATCGGCCTGCTGATGGCATCCGCGCCGTTGGGCGCGTACCCGCTGCAGGGCGGTGCCGTTTTCGGCTCCATGCAGCACGCCGCCGCGCCATTGATTCTTGCGCAAGCGAGCTGCGCCGAGGGGGAATCAGCCGAAGCCTGCGCGCAGAACCAGCAGGCTGAACCGGAACAGCCCAAGAAAAAGAAGCGCGAGCAGCAGCAGCAAACCGAATCCGCGCCGGCCGAGCAGGCCGCACCCGCCGAGCAGGAACAAAAACCACGCAAGCGCAAGGTAGAACAGCAACAGCAGGAAACGGAACAGGCGCCGGCCGAACAAGCCGCGCCTGCCGCCGAAGAGCAGCAGCCGCGCAGGAAGAAGCGCAACCAGCAGCAGATCGAAGCGGCTCCTGCCGAACAGATCGCGCCGGCGGACAACAACCGGCAGGACAACCTGCGCAAGAAGAAGCGCGAACAGCAGCAGCAAATCGAAGCAGCACCCGCCGAACAGCCCGCCGAGCAGGCGGCTCCGGCTAACGACGAGCAGCCGATCAAGCCGCGCAAGAAGAAGCGTGACCAGCAGCAGAT
>NZ_RZOT01000642.1:0-3105 GCF_003999085.1 Mesorhizobium sp. M4A.F.Ca.ET.090.04.2.1 | reverse complement strand
CGGCGATACTGTGCTGCTTGGCTACCGTATACAGATGCAGATGACACGTTCCTATCTTCCCTGTGTGTCGGGGCTGTCGAAAGGCAGGACCCGTCTTCACACTATCTTCGACTGGGCGAGCACACCGCTCGACAAGCAGCTAGAGTCCGTCTCGCCGGCGGTCGTCCGCGAGGAAGTTGATGCACTGCTCGCTTTATAGCGGCAGCAGGGGTGGTTTGTCCCAGCTAACACAGGCGGTTGACCGGTTTGGGAGGCGTTCAGGCTTAGGCGAGCACCATGATGGGCGGCCAATTGCGGATTAGGTCCGACCGAGGAAGCGGCCAACCCAACCGGGTCTGGCAGGCGCTGGCGGTTTACTCTCTCCGGTGAAGAAAGAATCCATGACGGTCCCCAGTTCGGAATCCTCAATCTCCGAGAGGACCTGGATCTGATTTCGCAGTCTCAGCCGGATGATGGCTTCCCGCGTCACATCTTCCATAGCCGGACGGCCGAGCCGAGCTGCCGCCCTGACCCAGGCCTCGGCGAACCCGCGCGCAAGTCGCGCGTCACTTCCGATGGATGGGCGCTCGGTGATCTGGACAAGAGCATCTTCAGTGAGCTCTGCCAGCAGTTCCCAGCGGCGGCCGGTCCGAGGGCCTCTGTCTAGTATTCGCCCCCTCATCCACAGTCTCTGGAATGCATTGCGGATGCCCCCGTGAAATCGCTCGGCTGGCCTTCCGGCGAATCGCCATGCCACAAGGTCAGGCAGAACTACTGTCGCAAGGAATGCCCACACGTCATCCCGCAGTGCTTCTCCGCTTTCAAACTCAGGCACCTGTGCAAGGTGGATGGATGTAAGCTCGTCAAACCGACCTCGCTCGATGGCGCTGCCTCGGTCCGGAAATCCGCAGGCATGCCCAATCTCGAGCAGAGCCGTTCGGAGTGTCCGGAGGAACTCGTCGGGGACTGGGCTTCCGCCGCTCGCTGCATAAGTTGTCTCGACAGGAAAATGGGCAGACCCCAGGCCTGCATCGACGGTGGCCATGAGACCTGCGGTGGACGACAGGCATGCGTCGACTGCGATGCGGTCTAGTCTCGGCAATAGTGCCACGCTCATGCTCGAGCCTCCTCCGTCGCGACGTCCGCAGCGGCGAGAACCGCTGCATGGAACGAGGATGGCCTTAGATCGAGCATGCTCCGGATCGTCTGGATGTCCTGGCCGGGAAACGCTAGCCGGATCCAGAACTCGACTCTACCTGCTATAGAGTGGGAGTCGCTCTCCGCGACCGCTTGCTCGAAATCGGATTGTCGCAGTGATGTGGCGATGATCTGCGTCATGACATCGGCAAGCACCACCTGGAGGGTGGCGCGATCGCCGGCGAGAAGACGCTCGGTGAAGTCGGGGCGATCGCTGTTGAGGAAAAGTCGAACAG
Source organism: Mesorhizobium sp. M4A.F.Ca.ET.090.04.2.1 (assembly GCF_003999085.1). NCBI lineage: Bacteria > Pseudomonadati > Pseudomonadota > Alphaproteobacteria > Hyphomicrobiales > Phyllobacteriaceae > Mesorhizobium > Mesorhizobium sp. M4A.F.Ca.ET.090.04.2.1. Next base: position 1,693 of record NZ_RZOT01000642.1, on the reverse strand, counting down.
CTCCGCCGAAGTCCCGGTGGAGGTTGCCTGGAGCCCAGTGCAGGTACCATGGCGCATAGGCTTCCGGCCTTCCGGCGAAGCGGTGAGAGAAACTCAGTGATTCCATCGGGAATCTGGGTTCCTCGCCCTCGAGACGCAGATCGATCCGGTCAGACCAGAGCTTCGATGCGGGTCGGGACGGAGACAGCATGTGTGCGCCTCGATCGGGGTTGCCGAGGAGGACCATTGTCTCTGCAAGAAGGCGCTGGGAAAGGCTGTGTCCCGCCACTCGCTCCTCGAGAAGAATTTCTCCAGCGCGAATTTCGCGACGCGTCGCTGTAATGATCGTTCGGGGCATGTTGCCCGCACCCGTGCCGACGCGCATCAACAGCACCAAGGCGAGCTGCGCCATGTCGATCCGCAGCTGTGAGGCGGCGATATCAAGATCGACAGCAATCCGGCGCCTGAGGGTCACGTCGCGTCCGCTGTCCCAGTCCGCAATCCAGGGATCTTCTATGACGACTTCACGATCGCTCTCGACGAGTACCCATGGGCCGGCCTGCACGGCGTCGGTCCCTAGTGTCAGGAATGGAAAGGCGATACGGCTCATGCGTCGGCTGCCGCGGACAGTCGCGCACCGAGCGTCACGGCGCAATCGGATGGCATCGCAACAGCCACCTCGAACCTGCCGACTCGATCACCGATCTCGATCCGCGTCCCGCTGCCGAGCGATTCTCCGAGCTCATTGCGAGCGTCGAGCACACGAGGTTTGACGGTCGACGGCGCTTCGGCTGCGGTGCCGCCGTCCATCACAAGTGCAGGTTCAAGAAGCAGCGAGTTTGCCGCGCCGTCGCCCCTCACGACCATCTCGAAAACCGCGACAGGCCCGTCCCGGCCTTCCTCCAGTCTCAGGAACAAGGGCCGAGTGACGCCGGTGCCACCACGGCTTGCACCGCCACCGCCGCCCCCGGGGGCTCGAGGACCTGCACCTTCGCCTTCACCCTCGAGTACCCTTCCAAACAGGCCGGCGACCGTCGCAAGCGACGGTCCAGTATCGCCGCCGATCGGCGCCGCCGCCGGCGGATTTGCATATTCTGCCGCGGCAACCTTGATGCGGCGGACGGCGATCCGCACGATACTGCGCGCCTCCTTGTCGGCGAGCGCCTCGAACTGCCAATCATCGTGGGCGGGCGGCTCTGCTTCTGCGAAGGCAGCCTCGACGAGCTGATCATCTGAAGCGACAAAGACACCAGCCCACTCGAAGCGATCATCGGGAAGCTGCACACCTTCGTAGTAGCGAACCACCAGTTCCACGGGCCGCATCACTGCGATCGCGGCGGATCGCTCCGGGAACAGGCTACCCTCACGACCTGCCGGCGAGATTCGATCTGCCCGGAGCCCTCGAACCATGCTCAAGCGACCAAGCATCCTGTTCGGCCGAAAGGAGCGTATCTCCTCGCCACTCGCCGGATCGGTCCGCAAGGCCTTCATTGCACGTGCGTAGAGATCCAGCGGAGGAAAGTCCTCAGGCCGCGGCAGTGGATATTCCGTATCCTCGATGAAGATGCGGAAGTGCATCTTCCGGCTCTCGGGCGTGTCCTCGATGAGCCGGGGCCAGAAGAACCAGAGCAGTGCCTCCTGCACGAGGCTCATCGCATGCTCACCATCGGCGCCGACGAACGCGGGGTCAAGAATCATGATCGAGGTGCCTGAT
>NZ_RZOT01000641.1:0-3123 GCF_003999085.1 Mesorhizobium sp. M4A.F.Ca.ET.090.04.2.1 | reverse complement strand
GTTCCTGACTCATCGATGTCTTCCCCGCTCTCAGGTCTTTGGCTTCTCGACATGGCCGCCGAAGGCGTAGCGCATGGCGGAGAGCAGCTTGTCGGCGAATTCGGATTCGCCTTGCGAGGAGAAACGGTCGAAAAGCGCCGAGGACAGCACCGGCGCCGGCACGCCGGTGTCGATCGCCGCCTTGAGCGTCCAGCGGCCCTCGCCGGAATCCGAAACGCGCCCGCCGAACTGCGTCAGCGCCGGATCGTTCTTCAGCGCGCCGGCGGTGAGATCGAGCAGCCAGGAACCGATGACGCTGCCGTGCCGCCAGACCTCGGCGACCTGCGGCAGGTCGATGTCGAACTGGTAGTATTGCGGGTTCTCCAGCGGGCTGGTCTCGGCGTCGGCGGTGCGCGCCCGCTTGCCGGCATTGGCCGACTTCAGGATGTTGATGCCTTCGGCGTAGGCGGCCATGACGCCGTATTCGATGCCGTTGTGGACCATCTTGACGAAATGGCCGGCGCCGCTCGGCCCGCAATGCAGGTAGCCGTAGGGCGCGGTGCCGGCGTCCTTGGCCGGCGTGCTCCCGGCGTCGGCGCCGGGCGCTAGCGTGGCGAAGATCGGATCGAGATGGCGCACCGCCTCGTCCGGACCGCCGATCATCAGGCAGTAGCCGCGCTCCAGGCCCCAGACGCCGCCGCTGGTGCCGACATCGACATAGTTGATGCCCTTGGCCGCCAGCTCGGCGGCTTGGTCAACGGCGTCGTGATAGTAGGAATTGCCGCCATCGATGATGATGTCGCCGGGCTCCATCAATGCCGCCACCTGGTCGGCGATCCTGCCGGTGATCGCCGCCGGCAGCATCAGCCAGGCGCTGCGCGGCTTGGCGAGCTTGCCGACGAATTCTTCCATCGAGGCGGTGCCGACGGCGCCGTCCTTGACCAAAGCGGCGACGCTTGCCGGGTTGATGTCATAGACGACGCATTCATGGCCGTCGCGCATCAAGCGGCGCACCATGTTGGCGCCCATCCTGCCCAGTCCCATCATTCCGATCTGCATGGATTTGTCCCAGTCGTTTGAGGAAGAAGAAATCTAGCGGCTATCCGACCCTTCGATACAGACGGTGAAGTCGACATTCTCCCAACGGCTGGTGTCGGGCCAGAAAAAAGTGAAGACGATCGTGCTCCCCGGCGGAAGTCGGTCAACGGACAAATCCACCAGATGGACACCGAACGCGTTTTCGATCGTCTTGTCGTCGCGCACCGTCAGCCATTTGTCGCTGCTCCAATGGACAACGCCGCGCGCTGCAAGCTCGACGCGCAGCATCTTGCCGGTGGGGATGGAACGGATCTTGTTGTTGAAGCGCCATATCCTGCGCGGCGAGGTGGTCTTTGCCTTGATGTAGCGCTCGACGCCTTGCGGCGGCAGGTCGAAGACGGCGCCGTCGCGAAGCGAACGCAAGAGCTTGATGTGCTCGGCATGCGCCCAGACCAGCGGCATGGCGCTGCCCGAAGGGGCGCCGCGGCGCAACTCGCGCTGCGGCATGTCGGGGCCGTCCCAGACCTGCTCCGGCAGCAGGCCGCCGATCCCGGCGGACGCCTCGAGCGTCGCGAGCAGGCTTTCCGCCCTGTCTCTGCGGCCCGCCGCGAGCTCGTAATGGGCACGCTCGCCCGCCAGCAGCGGCCATGGGCGGCCCTGGCCAGTGCCGTCGAAGGGCGCGCCGTCCTCGTGCTCGCCATAGCCGTCGCCGGTGTAGCGATACCAGAGCGGCCCTTGCGGCAGGTCGCAGCGCAGCCGGGCGTCGATGGCCTTCAAAGTGTCTAGAATGCGCGGATCATCCGCCGCCCTGAGACCAAAGCGCACCAGCGCCAGCGAATCGGGGCTGATGATAGCCTCGGCCAACCTGTCGGAGTCGACCGGGGGCCGGTTCTTGATCGGCACATAGCCGTCCTTGGGGGAGGCGGCATCCGACGTATCCGGCGGGGCGATGCGGACATAGTAGCCGTTGACGCCCATTTCTGCGGATAATGGCGTGCCGGTGGCATAGGTCCAGCGCTCGATCTGGTCGTTCCAGCAATCGGCGGTCTCGCGCAGATAGTTTGCCGGCTCTGTTTTTCCCACGATGTCGAGCATGTCGGCGGCCGCCAGCAGGGCGGCGATCTCGACGGCCAGCGTGAAGGGGTTGTAGCCGGCATCCTCTTCCCAGCGGTCCTCGCCGGTGACCGGCCCGTTGCGCACGACATAGGACGCGGCACTTTCGATCATCGGCAGGAAGCCGGCGAGTTTCGCGCGTGGCAGGTGGCCGGCGCGGCGCAAGGCGTCGGCAAGCAGCAGCGGAAAGGCGCATTCGTCCATCTGGATGCCCGGCCAATAGGCGGTGCCGTCGGACCAGGCATTTTGCGGCCAGTGGCCGTCCGGCTGCTGGATCGTGCGCAGACGGGTCAGGATCTGTAGCGCCTGCTTGCCGTCGCCGGCGGCTAGGAAGCCGCCGGCAGTCTCGACCAGATCGCGCGGCCAGATAAGGTGGTAGCCGCCGAGATCGTCGTCGCCCTTGTTGAAGCCCCAGGGGATCGACAGGCTGGCGACGGCGGCCCCCGGCCTGGCGATCGACAGATGCGAAGCCAGCACCGCCGTGCTGGCGCGGTAGGTGTTCAGTCCCGAGGTCGCGTGCCGGTCGAGCTTGTGCAGCCCGGCCTGCCATTTGCGCCAGTTTTCGACATAGACCTTGGCGGAGGCGTCGTAGCCCTGCTTCAGGCTGGCAAAAGCCAGGTCGGCGGCCTCTTCCGGCGAGGCTCCAAAGCCGAGTGCCAGCAGCGCTGTGTCGTCAGCGGCGGAAAAACCGATCTCGCCGGTCAGCGCCACATTGCCGTCCTCGGCCCGGCGGCAGACCGGATCGAGGACGCCGCCCTGCTGGAGCTGCTGCCAGCCGTCGGAAAAGCCGACATAGCCGGCCGAGCAGGCGCCCCAGGGCAGCGATGAGGCAAGCGCCAGGCAAGTGCCGCGTCCCGAGGCGAACAGCACAGGCCTGCCCCTGTGCTCGCCCACCCAGGCGGTGTTGCCCATGCCGGCATTGACGAGATGCGGCGCGAGCAGCGAGTAGACGCGGTAATCGCTAGCTGAGCCTTTGAGTGCCGAGAAGGTGAT
>NZ_RZOT01000640.1:0-3129 GCF_003999085.1 Mesorhizobium sp. M4A.F.Ca.ET.090.04.2.1 | reverse complement strand
GTCGAGCACAACCACGCGCTTCTCACCCGCCTTGCCCGCGTCTTGCGCGAGGACGGCAGCATGTATCACATTTGTACCCCCCAATGCCAAGCTCAACTCGGCCTCGGGGAAAAGTTTGTAGGCAGGGATGGCCGGCCCGCCGAGATGAACAGTTGCCCGCCGGGCCTGACTGATCTTGCGGACGCCGTCATCCGACGCTTCTGTCGCATGAAGCACCAGCAAGGCCTGGCCCTCGCGCACCGCGTTCTCGACCTTGGCGGCGCCGAGAACGACCGCGCCGGCCTTGCGGGCGAGGCCAAGCATGCCCAGCGCGGATCGGGAAAGCAGGGTGTCGACCATGCCGCCGATGTCGGCGGGAACATTCACCTGCGCCTTGAAGGCGCGGGCGAACAGGTTCTTCGCCGCGGCCTTGTCGACATGTAGGCGCTCGGCGCTGACCCAGCAACCGCGGCCGGGCAGATTTCTCTTGAGGTCCGGGACGACGGCCGAATCCGGGCCGACGACGAACCGGATCAATTCATCCGGTTCGGCCTGCTTGCGGGTGACGATGCAGGTGCGATCGTTCATCTCGTCCAGGGGCGGGTTCGGTGCGATAGGGGTTCACCTCACGCACCGACGGTTTCGTCAACCGCCGCTTCCGGCGCGGCAAGCTCGTCTTCGGTGATCCAGCCGGCCTTGAGGCGGGCAGCCAGAACCATCTGCTCGGCATCGGCGCGCGACACGCCGTGGCTGGCGAGTACGCCCGGATAGACCTTGGTCTCGCCGTCCTTGCGTTCCTTCCAGCCGGTCAGGTCGTCGGCGGCATAGCCGGCGAAATCCTCGATCGTCTTCACGCCGTCCTCGCCGAGCGTCACCATCATGGCGGTGGTGATGCCGGGGATTTCGCGCAGCTCGTCCTCGACGCCGAGCGCCTTGCGCTTGTCGTCATGCTCGGCTTCGATCTTCTCCAGATACTCGCGGGCGCGGGTCTGGATTTCCGAAGCGGTGTCCTCGTCGAAGCCGTCGATCGAAGCGATCTCGCCGGCGTCGACATAGGCGACTTCCTCGACGCTGGTGAAGCCTTCGGAGGCCAGCACCTGGCCGACCATCTCGTCGACGTCGAGGGCCTCCATGAACAGCGCCGAACGCTCGACGAATTCCTTCTGGCGGCGCTCGCTCTCTTCCTGCTCGGTCAGGATGTCGATGTCCCAGCCGGTAAGCTGCGAGGCGAGCCGGACGTTCTGGCCGCGGCGGCCGATGGCCAGCGACAGCTGGTCGTCCGGCACCACGACCTCGATGCGCTCGGCGTCCTCGTCGAGCACCACCTTGGCGACCTCGGCCGGCTGCAGCGCGTTGACGATGAAGGAAGCGGCCGACGGCGACCACGGGATGATGTCGATCTTCTCACCCTGCAATTCGCCGACCACCGCCTGGACGCGGCTGCCGCGCATGCCGACGCAGGCGCCGACCGGATCGATCGACGAATCACGCGAGATGACGGCGATCTTGGCGCGCGAGCCCGGATCGCGGGCCACCGACTTGATCTCGATGATGCCGTCGTAGATTTCCGGCACTTCCATGGTGAACAGCTTGGCCATGAACTGCGGATGGGTACGCGACAGGAATATCTGCGGGCCGCGCTGCTCGCGGCGCACGTCGTAGACATAGGCGCGGACGCGATCGCCATATTTGTAATTCTCGCGCGGGATCAGCTCGTCGCGGCGAATGATCGCCTCGCCGCGGCCGAGATCGACGATGACGTTGCCGTATTCGACGCGCTTGACGGTTCCGTTGACGATCTCGCCGATGCGATCCTTGTATTCGTCATACTGGCGGTCACGCTCGGCCTCGCGCACTTTCTGCACGATGACCTGCTTGGCCGACTGGGCGGCGATGCGGCCGAAATCCATCGGCGGCAGCTGTTCGGCGATGAAATCGCCGAGCTGGGCGTCGGGGTTGCGCTCGCGGGCCGAGGAAATGGCGATCTGGGTAGCGTAATCCTCGACCTTCTCAACCACTTCCATCAGCCGCTGCAGCTTCATCTCGCCGGTGTTGGCGTTGATGTCGGCGCGGATGTTGGTCTCCTGGCCGTAGCGCGAGCGCGCCGCTTTCTGGATCGCATCGGCCATGGCGGCGATGACGATCGACTTGTCGATCGACTTTTCACGCGCGACCGCATCGGCGATCTGCAGCAGTTCCAGTCTGTTGGCGCTTACAACCATTGTCTTTCTCCCGAGCCTGTTGCCGGACCTTTCGCCGGGCGGCTCAAATCAATTGTCCTGTTCGGTTTCGTTTTCCGTATCCACGGCTGCGTCTTCCGCTTCGCCGCGACGCTTCCTGGCTTCCTTGCGCGCCCTGTTGTCCTTCGACAGAGCGTCGCGGATGAGATCATCGGTCAGCACCAGCCGAACATCGGCGATCGCATCGTAAGGCACGCGCACCGTCGGCTCCTCGCCATAGGCCGCCTTGTCGCGGGCGATCAGCACGCCATCGGCGTCGCTCTCGGCGATCTTGCCCTTGAAGCGCTTGCGGTCGCCGACGAGGACCGATGTCTCCATCTTGACCAGATGGCCGGTCCAGGTGGCGAAATCCGACTTGCGCACCAGCGGCCGGTCGATGCCGGGCGAAGAGACCTCGAGATGATACGCCTTTTCGATCGGATCTTCGACATCGAGCGCCGGAGAAACGGCGCGGCTGACCTCTTCGCAATCCTCGACGGTCATGGTGCCGTCCTCGCGTTCGGCCATGATCTGCAGCGTCAGCCCGTTCTGGCCCGACAAATGCACCCGCACCAGGCGGAAGCCTATGCCGCGCAGCACCGGCTGCACAATCAGCGCGATGCGGGCATCGATGCCGCTTTCGCGGATGATACGGTCGTCGGCGTCGATTGCCGCTGCGCTCATCAGGTCCCTGTCGCTCTTTCTTCGTGACTGACCGGCAGGTAATAAAAAAGAGCGGGACCGGGTGGACCCACTCTTCGTCATACCGACCAAGAATTTGACGCTGATATAGACGATCCCGGCCGGCGTTTCAAGTCTACCGTGAGGACCGTGGCAAACGCGGCGGTCTTGCTGCGGACCACCAGCAAATGGAGGCCGGCCCAGGCAGCCTTGCGCCCGGCGCATGGCGTCCATGCGGTAACGCCTCTGT
>NZ_RZOT01000063.1:0-15933 GCF_003999085.1 Mesorhizobium sp. M4A.F.Ca.ET.090.04.2.1 | reverse complement strand
AATGTGTTCTGTTCAACAACTGCCACCTTGAGTTCGCTTTGGGCAAGCGACGCAGCGAACGAAAGGCCGACCGGCCCGGCTCCAACGACAACGATGTCAAAATTGTCGTCAGAGCCCATCAGCGTGCCGCCATCCCGTCGGCTATCCTCGTGTAACGGTGGAACTGAGCCGACTGACATCCGCTGAGCTCCGTGCCCGCCGCCAACGCGTATGATGCTCCGCAGCACATTGACATCACGAGGATCTTCGGCGCTGGATCCGAGCCTTGGAACATTTCTACGAAGTCAGCCCAAAGAAGGCTACCTCGCCCACTGGACGAAGCGATCCCGTCTCCATTGCCGTGCCCAGCGATGTGAAGCACGTCGCACTTCGCCTTGTTCGCTTGGACTACAGCCTCACGAAAATGCTTTCGGTCCAAAGCAATGTGGAGCTCCGCGCGGATGTTGACAGTCTTTAGCATCTTCTGTGTGATCGGTCCGTCCGCCCTGTCGGCGAAGTAGTCATTCGCGTTGTGGCAGTCGATGATGTGAACGGCGCTCATGGGATTCTGCCTATTATTATCGTCGTGACGAGTGGATACCACGTGCGGAACACCGTGATCTGCGCTGAGTTTCGGTGACCGCATTGCTGCAAGGCGCAGGGCCGGAAATTGGCATGGATCGGCAATGAAGCATGCAACCCCATCAGAGGTGGACGCGTCTGGCCGCGATACATAAGTCATGCATTCTCCTTCGAAGACTGGCCTATAAAGCACCACTGATGCGAATATGACCCTGATCTGGATCAGCCAGGGCACGATCAACCGGCACTGGTAGTTCACGCTCGGGTGATCGATCGCGACGCTCAACTTGTTACCCGTGCGCACAGTGCGAAGCTCGTCCGGCCGCGCGAGGTACTCTCGCGGCATCAGCCGCCTCATACTGGGTGCATGGGAAGGCAGTCCTTCGCACGACAGTGGATTTTCACAAATCAATGTAGTGCCCAGCTTAGGTCAAGCTGGTCATGGAGCATGGACAGCTTGTTCCCGACCGAGCCGGCTCGACTGACGAGCGGGATCCGCGCATCTTATGCACAGCGGATTGAAATCAGCGTCCCGGTTTGTCGTCCCGATCAATTAGTATCCGCTCGGCGGCTCCGTCGAGATCTTCGTATTGACCGCTTCGCAATGCCCAGACGAAGCCGGACAGGCCCAGTGCACCCAGAAAAAGGGCCACTGGTATGAGATAGAGCAAGGTCGTCACGAGGATTGTGCCGAATAGCCGACTGCGGAGCGTCTGACTTTTTGAATAACTTGCACCGTCGCATTCGCCATGAAGCCGTGCAAGCGCAATGCGTTTCCAATAACAAGCAGCGATGAGGCAGACATGGCAATCGCCGCTATCAAAGGCGTGACGTGCCCGAGGATGGCGATTGGTACTGCCACCGCATTGTAGACGATTGCGATTGCGATGTTCTGCCGGATCAGGTTTCCTGCCTTGCGCGAGACGCCCAGGGCGAGCGGCACCGCCAGGAGGCTTTCGCGCAGGAAGACGAAGTCTGCCGCGTTGCGGCCAATGTCGACGGCGGTGGCCGGTGCGATCGAGACATGCGCCGCGCTCAGGGCCGGCGTATCGTTGAGGCCGTCGCCAACCATCAGAACCTTGTGCCCAACTTTCGCGAGGGTTTCGATGCGTTCGAGCTTGCCCGATGGCAGCAGGCACGGAACGAAGTCGTCGATATCCAGCAGCTTTGCCACTTCGGCGCAGGCTGCGGCGGTATCGCCCGACAGCATTTGCATCGACACCCCGGCATCGTTCAATCGCTTGATCGCCGCCGCCGCGTCGGCGCGCAGCGCATTCTCGAAATCGAAGGTCGCGACAATGAACCCGTCTTTTGTCAGGGCCGTTCCACCATAGCCATGTTTGCCTTCACCTCCGGTCCGGGCCTTCCATCCAGCCCATCCGCGTCGACCCAGCCGCCAGGTGCTTCCGGCGACAGTGGCTTCGATCCCGAACCCCGGATGCTCTGTGACGGCATCGAATTTGTGTTGCCCGCCAGGAGCGGCAAAGCCGGTCATGGCCTTTGAAAACGGGTGACGCGAATGCGCGGCCATGTCGGCGGCGATTGCCAGCATGCCCGGATCAATCGAGTCCGCATTGACCAGCCGGGGCTGGCCGAGCGTGAGCGTGCCGGTCTTGTCGAACACGGCAGTATCGATCGCCGCGAGGCGCTCCATGGCCGAACCGTCCTTGACCATGATACCGCTCTCGAAAAGCCGCCGCGCCGCGACCACTTGGACGATCGGCACGGCGAGGCCGAGCGCGCAGGGGCATGTGATGATGAGAACAGCGATGGCGATCGTCATCGCCCGGTGCCAGTCGCCGGTCGCCGCCATCCAGCCCAGGAATGTCACGAAGGCGGTGAGATGAACCAGGGGCGCGTAGAGTGCCGACACGCGATCAGCGATGCGGCGATAGTGCGCGCGACCGCCCTCGGCGGATTCCATCAGCCGAACCATCTCCGCCAGGAACGAATCCTTTGCGGCGGCTGTCGCCTGGATCGTCAGCGGGCCGGTAAGATTGAGCACGCCGGCCTGTACTGCTTCGCCCGGCGCCACGTTTTTCGGCGTGCTTTCGCCTGAGGCCAGCGAGCAGTCGAGATCCGACGTTCCCTGGATGATCTTGCCGTCGACGGGGATCCTCTCACCGGCCGCGATCAACAACCGCATGCCTGGTTCGATCTCGCCGACCGGCAGATAGTCGCGCGCGCCGTCGCCGCGCATCACCATTGCGCCACGCGCGGCCATCTGAGACAGGCCCTTCACGGCAGTCCGGGCACGCTCCCGCATCACATGATCCAGCGTGCGCCCGATCAAAAGGAAGAACAGCAGCGATACCGACGCGTCGAAATAGGCGTGGTCGCCATGATTGATCGTCTCATAGAGGCTCATGGCATAGGCGAGCGAAACACCGACCGCGATGGGCACGTCCATATTCATGCGACCATGGCGCAAAGCATTCCAGGCCGAACGGAAGAAGATTCCGCCGGCGAAGGCGAGGGCAGGAATGGCGATCAGCGCCGAGACCCAGTGAAACAGGTCGCGGGTAGCACCTTCGGCGCCGGACCAGACAGAGACCGAAAGCAGCATGATGTTCCCCGCCGCAAAGCCGGCAACAGCGACAGCGCGGATCAGTTCGGCAAGCGTCTTGTCCTTGTCATCGACCTCGGGTGTGAACAGATGCGCCTCGTAGCCCAGCCTGCCAAGCGCGGCGACGAAGGGTGGCACCTCGTCTCCTCGCCACCGGACCGCGACCCGCTTCGTCGACAGGTTGACGCGCGCGCTTTCGACGTGATCGAGCTTTCCAAGTGCCGCCTCGATCGTCTGGATACAGGCGGCGCAATGAACCGTCGGCACTGAAAGATCGGTCTGCCGAAGATCATCGCCAAGCGATCGGCTCGCCAACCTGATCTCCTGGCTGGATGGCAGGACCGACGTGGCGCCGTTCAGATCCAGCGCCATTTCAGCGCCCGGTGCACAACAGCTCATTGCAGCGCTCCATGAGAAATCATAATCCTGCGGACGTCGCGATAGGGTCGTGTCAGGCCGGCATCGGTGTCGACTTCGACGATCCAGACGCCGTCCTTCGGCATATGCTGGGCGGCGAACTCCTGGCCGGAGGCGAGGGCGAGCGTGACGGACTTGTCCTCTTTCTCGTAGGCGGGATGACGAAACAGCACCTTGACGCCGTGCAGAGGAACCGGCTTGCCTGCAGCGTCGGAGAGGCTGTAGCGGACTTCGCCCCATGCGATGGTCAGCTTGCCGGTCCAACCGAGCGCTGCTTGAGCGCGGCCGGCCTCGGCCTCCTTGTTGAATTGCTGGCTGGCCACATAGGTGTTCTCGACGACGAGGCCGGTCCAACTCGTATTGGCGAGCGTGGCCATGGTCAGGTTGACCGCGATGACCACCCCGAAGAAGGTGAGAATGATGGCCAGCATGTGCCTGCCGGTGAATTCGCGAGGCTTTTGGGCATTGGCGGTCATTTGGCGGCCTCTGGCGCGTTGAATGTGGCGGCGTACTCGTTCGACTCGAAGCTCGCCTTATCCTCGACACGGAACTTGAAGGTCTGTGCCGGGGCGTGGATCTGGTCCGCCGGTTGGCGAACGAAGACCTTCAACGTTTTCAGGCGGTCGGGTTCGACCGGGATGGCGAAAGACCGGCCGGCCGGGATGTCGTCGCCGACGACGACCATGTCGGCACCCTCCAGACCCTGCATGGTGACGACGATTGTCCTTGGCTCAGGGATCATGTTGAGCAGCTTGACGCTATAGCCATTGCGGATGGAGCCATCGGATAGTGTGACGAATTGCGGATTGCGGTCATGCAGCACGTTCAGTTCGAGCCGATCGCGCGTCAGCAGCGAATAGAGCAGGCCCAGCCCGATCAGCGACCACAAGCCCATGTAGACGTAGGTGCGCGGCCGGAAGATCTTGCGAATGTGAAAATGCGCCACCTGATCGGAGAAGGTGCCGACAGCAGTCCTGACCAGCGACGGATTGATTGAACTGGAGCCGCCTGCGGTCGCCAGCATCATGTTGGCGTTGTAGTCGGAGAGCGTCGCGTAGGAGATCAGCCCGCGCTCCTTGCCGAGCTTGTCCATGACGCCGTCGCAGGCGTCGATACACAGCGCGCAGGTAATGCATTCGAGCTGCTGGCCGTCGCGAATGTCGATTCCCATTGGGCAGACCGCGACGCAGGCATTGCAGTCGACGCAGTCGCCGACGGACTGCCCCGAGGCTTGCACCTTCTTGGCGTGGCGCGATCGCGGCTCGCCGCGCCAGTCATTGTAGGTGACGGTGAGCGAATTCTCATCGAGCATGGCTGCCTGGATGCGCGGCCATGGGCACATATAGGTGCAGACCTGTTCGCGCATCAGGCCGCCGAAGGTGTAGGTCGTCGCCGTCAGCACGGCGATGGTGATGTAGGCGACAGGTGCGGCGGTACCGGTGAAAAGCTCGCCCACAAGTGTTGGTGCATCAGCGAAATAGAAAATCCAGGCGCCACCGGTCGCCGCCCCTATGACAAGCCAGATGGCGTGTTTCGAGACCCGCAGCATCAGCTTGCGGGCGGTCCAGGGGCCGGCATCGAGTTTCATGCGGGCGTTGCGGTCCCCCTCAATCGCACGCTCGACGACAAGGAACAGATCGACCCACACGGTCTGCGGACATGCATAGCCGCACCAGGCACGGCCGACAGCAGAGGTAATCAGGAAAAGTCCAACACCGGCCATGACCAGGAGGCCGGCCACATAGAAGAATTCCTGCGGCCAGATCTCGATGAAGAAAAAGTAGAAGCGCCGATTGGTGAGATCGAGCAGCACGGCCTGGTCCGGGGCAAATGGGCCACGATCCCAATGCAGCCACGCAGTCAGGTAATAGATGCCAAGTGTGATCGTCATCACCAGCCATTTGAAGCGGCGAAAGTTGCCCGAGGCGCGCTTCGGAAAGATCTTTTGACGCGCGGCATAAAGGGGCTTGCGGGTTTTGGCGGCATTGACAGTTTCTGTTTCGAGCCGTGTCAACTGCGTCTTGTCACGCACGTGCAACTCCACTTTCCCAGCCAATGTCAGGGGCACCTGTCGAAAAGCCTCGCGGTAGGACAGCCTTGCCGGGTTGTGCAGATCGCATTAGGAATGGTGTCGAGGCCCGGCTCGCGCCGGGCCTCGTCCGCTTGGCAGGGGTGACCGAAGAATAGGGCTTCCATTCCTATTCTCCGCCGCCAAGCGAATGGACATAAACTGCAAGTTCCTTGACCTTGATCTCGCCGAGACGGCCAACCCAGGCCGGCATGACGCCCTGCTTTGGCGCACGAACCTGGGCGGCGATGGCCGTCTCGCCGGACCCGTAAAGCCAGATCGCGTCAGTCAGGTCGGGGGCGCCGAATTCCCTGTTGCCTTTTGCATTGTCGCCGTGACAAGCGACGCAGTTCTCGGCAAAGACCTTGGCGCCGGGTTGGATCAGACTTGCATCGCGGACCTTGCCGGAAAGGCTGGCCACGTAGGCGCTGACTTGTGCGATCTGGTCGGCGGTGATGATGTCGCCGAAGGCCGGCATTTCTGACAGTCGCGTGTCCGGATCGGAAGCAAAGCGGAGGCCGTGCGTGATCGTCTGCTTGATCTGGTCGGGGCTGCCGCCCCAGAGCCAGTCATCGTCATTCAGGTTGGGAAAGCCCTTCGACCCCTGAGCGCCGGAGCCGTGGCATTGCGTACAGTTGACCTTGAACGCGGCAGCCCCGGCAGCGACCGCGAATTCGCGCAAGGCATCGTCGGTCAAGATCTCCGAGACGCTCTTTGCCTGGATGGCTGCAACATACTTGCCCTTGGCGGCCTCGGCCGCGGCAAGGTCGTTCTTGACGTCCTTACGGCTTGAATAGCCGAGCATGCCCTTGGTTGCCGAGGTCAGCATCGGCCATGCCGGGTATGCGGTCGTATAGACGAGCGCCCACGCTATGGTGACGTAGAAGGTAATCACCCACCATCGCGGCAGAGGATTGTTGAGCTCCCTGATGCCGTCCCATTCATGGCCGGTGGTTGAGACGCCGGAGACCTCATCGATGTGCTCGTCGCTCATGATCACTCGTCCTCGAGCGGAATGCGGGCAGCTTCGTCGGCCAGCCTTCGGCTGCCGGGGCGTAGGGCAAAGGCGATGCACCCGACGAAGAACAGCGCCATCGCAACCAGGCCCCAGCTGTCGGCAAACGCCCGCATCAAATTGTAGGTCATCAGCGTTCTCCTCAGCGGTAGCCGGCGGCTTCGTCGTAATTTTTGAAGTCGACCAGTGTGCCAAGCATCTGCAGGTAGGCGAGCAGGGCATCCATTTCGGTGACCTGTTGCGGGTTGCCGTCGAAGTCGCCGATCTTGACTTTGGGGTAACGCGCCTCAAGGCCTGATGTGTCGGCATTGGGATCGGCCTGCGCCGCCAGATCCGCATTGGCGTGCGCGATCATGTCATCGGTGTAAGGGACGGCTACACGCCTGTTGGCGACCAGATGCGTCGAGAAATCCTTCACGTCGATCGGCGTGTCTTTCAGGAACCCATAGCTCGGCATGATCGATTCCGGCACCACCGAGCGCGGGTCGGTAAGATGCGCGACATGCCATGCATTCGAGTAGCGGTCGCCAACTCTGGCGAGATCCGGCCCGGTGCGCTTCGATCCCCACTGGAAGGGGTGATCGTACATGGACTCGGCAGCCAGGCTGTAGTGGCCATAGCGCTCAACTTCGTCGCGGAACGGCCTGATCATCTGGCTATGGCAGAGAAAGCAGCCCTCGCGCATATAGATGTTGCGCCCGACAAGTTCGAGCGGCGAATAGGGGCGCATGCCTTCCACCTTCTCGATCGTATTGTCGAGATAGAAGAGAGGCGCTATCTCGACGATACCGCCGACCGTCACCACGAGCAGCGAGCCAACGAGAAGAAGCGTGGCGTTCTTCTCGATGATTGCGTGTTTGTCCATCAAGCCCATTACCTGGCTCCTGATCGCGCAGGTCGGATGGCGACGGGGCTCGGCATCGGCTCCTCCTCGCGCTGGTGGCCGAGGATGGTCATGGTGATGTTCCAGGCCATGATAAGGGCGCCGGAGAGGTACATGGCCCCACCGATGGCGCGCATGACGTAGTATGGGTGCATGGCAGCGACGGTTTCGGCGAAGGAATAGACCAGGAAGCCCTGCTGGTCGTATTCACGCCACATCAGGCCCTGCATGATGCCTGACACCCACATGACCGAGGCGTAGACGACGATCCCGAGTGTCGCCAGCCAGAAGTGCCAAGTGACGAGCCGCAGCGAGTAGAGCCGGTGACGGTTCCAGAGCTTCGGCACCATGTAGTAGATTGCGCCGAACGAGATCATGCCAACCCAGCCGAGCGCGCCCGAATGGACGTGGCCGATGGTCCAGTCGGTATAATGCGACAGCGAATTGACCGCCCTGATCGCCATGATCGGGCCTTCGAAGGTCGACATGCCATAGAAGGCGACGGCCATCACCATCATGCGGATGATCGGATCGGTGCGCAGCTTGTCCCAGGCGCCGGACAGCGTCATCAGGCCGTTGATCATGCCGCCCCAGGACGGCATCCACAGCATGATCGAGAACGCCATGCCGAGCGTCTGCGCCCAATCTGGCAAGGCGGTGTAGTGCAGGTGATGCGGGCCAGCCCAGATGTAGAGAAAGATGATCGCCCAGAAATGGACGATCGACAGCCGGTACGAATAGACTGGCCGGTTCGCCTGCTTGGGCACGAAATAATACATCATGCCAAGGAAGCCGGCGGTGAGAAAGAAGCCGACCGCGTTGTGGCCGTACCACCATTGGGTCAGCGCGTCCTGGACCCCGGAAAAGGCGGAGTAGCTCTTGGAGCCCAGGAACGAGACTGGCATCGACAGGTTGTTGACCACATGCAGCATCGCGATGGTCACGATGAACGACAGGTAGAACCAGTTGGCGACGTAGATATGCGGTTCCTTGCGCTTCAGGATCGTGCCAAGGAACAGAATGAGGTAGGCGACCCAGACGATGGTCAGCCAGACATCCACATACCATTCGGGTTCGGCGTACTCGCGGCCCTCGGTGATGCCGAGCAGATAGCCGGTCGCGGCCATGACGATGAACAGCTGGTAGCCCCAGAAGACGAACCAGGCGAGATCACCGCCGAAGAGGCGGGCGCGGCAGGTGCGCTGCACGACATACAGAGACGTGCAAAGCAGCGCGTTGCCACCGAAGGCGAAGACGACACCGGATGTATGCAGCGGCCGCAAACGGCCGAAATTGAACCAGGGCTGGATGTTGAGATCGGGATAGGCGAGCTGAAGCGCGATCACCACGCCGACCAGCATCCCGACGACACCCCAGAACACGGTGGCGATCGCGCCGTAGCGGATCGGACCATCCATGTAAGCGGATGGGTCAATCGGAGCTGCTGGCTTGAACTCCGTGTTGCGCAACAGGATCGCAGTGAAACCAGCCACTGCGAAGAACAACACCCACATATGTCGGCGGAAAGGTTCATCCACGCCGAAGCCGGCGGCCACCAGGGCCGCAAAAGCGAACACGCTTAGAAGGACGATCTCTGTGCCGAATTTCATTGCAGATCCCGATCTCGAATCTGGTGGATGCCAAATCCGCAGCGCACTAATTGCGCAGCCGCCGCCCCCTCGCCCTGATCTATGTCAGGCCGCACGATTTTGTGTCGGCGGCGCAATCAGCAGGTGGCGAATGAACGAGGAACGCAGCGCGGGCTCACCCCCTCATGGAAGGCGTTCCCTGGGTTGGGCGGGCGCAGACGCGATCGATTGAGGCGAAAGCTGAGGCTCTGCGACGCGTTGGATGCTATTGCCGATGCCCTGCCAAACGTTGTTCGGATCCCATTGGAAACGAACGCGATCGTTCGGCCGAGCCGTGGCAGCTTAAGGACCGTGCTTCGCCGGTATGTGCCGAAACACACCTGGCGATTGGTCGTCGTCCCTATCAAAGCCCGAAAGCTGTCTGTCTCGACCGTGACGCCGCTTCTTCGAAGGCGCGGCGACATCGCATTAGAAGGCAAGCACGGCCCGCCCCGGAGCCATGCGACATGGGCCTCGCCGCTTAGGGCCGCTCGCGTCCGCCGCCACAGCGCTTCTCCAGACGGCTTATGCTGTCCACCGTCACATGGCGTGCGTTCTCAATCCGAATCACCCCGTCAGCCCGCAATCGCGTCAGTTGGCGGCTCACGGTTTCGTTGGTAATTCCAAGGAAATCAGAGATTTCGGCACGCGTCAGCGGCAGATCGAAGGACGCTGACCTGGAAGCCGCGTCGAGACTGGAATCGATATTCCGGGCCATCATGAGGAGAAAACTCGCCACCTTTTCCGGAGCTGTCTTGCGCCCCAGCGTCACCATCCACTCGCGCGCCTCATCGAGTTCATTCAGCGTCTGTTTGAGCAGGCGATGCTCGAATTCCCGTGACGCCTTCATCATCCGTTCGACGGCCGCTCGCGGAAACGAGCACAGCGTGACTGCTGTTGCCGCTTCCGCATTGATCGAGCTTTCCACCTTGAAAGGACGTCCCAGAAAATTCGGTGCAAACTGGAGACCGACGATCTGCTGGCGCCCATCCGACAGGCTCTTTGATAGCTTTACCACGCCTGAAAGCACGTTCGAGTAGCTGTCGACGTTCTGTGCCTCGCCGGTCAACTCCATTCCTGACTCGATCCGGCGACGCGAGCAAGTCTTGGCGAGCCCAACCAAATTGTCTGGATCGAGCGCACCGCAGACACCGCGACGCCGTGCCTCGCAAGGGAGGCAAAGAACAGGAATGCCGGAAGTATGAATGTCTTGCCGAAAGGTCATGCGTTCGCTTTACCCGATCCTAACTGCCGGCAGGATACCCATCCAGGGTAGAGAAGTCCTGCGGCGGTTTGTCCATGCGCGCGGCTGATCGAGATCAGGGTCTGCTTCAGCGATGCGTGCAGTGTTCGGCGGGCAACACGGTGAACGCGAGATGCAATCGGAAATAGCTGTCAAACTCAGCGAGAACGTCCCACGCTACACAAGCTATCCGACGGCGCCGCATTTCCATTCCGGGGTCGATGCTGCCATTTACCGTGGCTGGTTGGAGGCGCTGGAAAGTGGCGACGAAATCTCGCTGTATTTGCACATTCCTTACTGCGACAAGCTCTGCTGGTTCTGCGCCTGTCACACCAAGCAGACGCACCAATATGAGCCGGTGGCCGCTTATCTGCGCTCGCTGAATGCCGAAATCGTCACGATTGCCGGTCTGGTGAGCGGCAAGGCACATGTCCGTGCAATCCACTTCGGTGGCGGTTCGCCAACGATGCTGAGGCCCGATGACATGGTTGCTCTTGGAGCGGCCTTGCGGGACAGCTTCGACCTTCTCCCGGATGCTACGGTCAGCATCGAAATCGGAACCAACGACATGGACAAGGCGCGCCTTGATGCGCTTGCTCAAATCGGCGTAACGCGGGCGAGCCTCGGCGTGCAGGATTTCGATCCGCAAGTGCAAAAAGCAATTAATCGTGAGCAAAGTTTTTTGCAGACCAAGGCAGTCGTCGACGGGGTTCGTTCGCGGGGCGTTGAATCGGTCAATCTGGACCTGCTCTACGGGCTCCCGAATCAGACACGCGAGACGATCTGTTCCACGGTGGCGCAGGCACTGACCTTGGAACCAGACCGGATGGCTCTGTTCGGCTACGCACATGTGCCCTGGTTCAAGAAGCATCAGACGATGATCGACGAGGCATGGCTGCCGAGTCCCACCGAGCGTTTCGCCCAATCTCAACTCGCGGCGCGGGCAATTGTCGCCAAGGGATATGAGGCAATAGGACTCGATCATTTCGCGAAGCCCGACGATGCGCTGGCCATAGCGGCCCGCGCAGGGGTTTTGCATCGCAATTTTCAGGGCTACACCGAGGATCGCTGCCCGACACTGATCGGACTTGGCCCTTCGTCCATCGGTCGTTTTCGCCAAGGCTACGTGCAGAACATGGCTTCGACTGCCGGGTACGGGCGCATGGTTGCGGATGGCGGGTTGGCTGCCGTCCGGGGCGTTGCCCTTTCCGACGACGATCGCGTCCGTGGCTGGATAATCGAGCGGCTGATGTGTGATTTTGCCTTCTCGGCAGTCGATCTGGTGGAGCGGTTCGGCAAAGCCGGCGAGAAGCTCCTTCATCGCTCGAGGTCCATCGCCCTCCACGATCCTGCCCGAGCGCTTGAATTCGATGGCGACAGTTTCGTCGTACGGGCTGAAAGTCGCCCCTTCGTTCGAACCATCGCGGCCAAGTTCGATACATATTTCAAAGGGGGAACGGCGAGGCACTCGGTGGCGGTCTGAGCAAAGCACAGTGCGCTCGCCGTTTGGTCGATCGCGAACCAGCTGCGTTTCATTTTGACCGCTCATAGGCGACTACCGCATCCAATCGAAAATGCAAACTTAGGCTGTTGCGCGGTATTTCCTTCCACATCCTCTCTTACGCATACCTGCATTCCAAGGTGTTTGATCCTATGCTTCGCGAGGAGCAGGTAGGCCGCGACAGCTAGGCAATGTTCCAGCTGCCTCTAGCGGAGGAGTCACGATTTTTCGGCAAGCTCCGTCGGCAGACCTTCTTTTCGGGCCTTGGCAAAGGCTCGGTCGCCTTCCAGAAACGCCGCCAGCATGAAAGGGATGAGTTCTGCCACGGTTTCAGACTGACGATAGGTCTGACGGTAAAGTGCAGCATACTCCTTGAGTGTTTGGCCCAGCTCCGCGCTGACGGTAATGGTGATCTTCGAAGCTGTTCGGTCTGGAAGCTTTCCAAGTTTCAGGTCAGCCATGGTAACTCCTGCTCAACTCGCGTATGGCCGCAGCACGATGTCCTTGTGCACGATGACGCGCAGTGGCCAACCTGGGCGGACGATGATGGTGGGCTGGATATTGAGGTTTTTTTCGGTGATGCGCTGGCCGGCTCGACTGGCGTTCTGCTGGGCTGATTCCCGGATCGCCTTGACCAGATCGCTCTCGTTTTCGCCGAGGCTGAATTCCGTGCCGACACCGAGCAATGTGGCAAGCGCCACCCCCTTGATCAGCTGCCAGGTGTGGAAATCGACTTTGTCTTCCAGCCCTGCGTAGCCGGCGGTGTCGCTCGCGGGCAGATTGTCGATTTCGACCGACGAGCCGTCGGGCAGCAGAATGCGCTGCCAGACCAGCAGCGCTCGCTTTTGCCCGAACGCGACGACGCTGTCGTAGACGCCGATAAGACGTGAGCCCTGCGGAATCAGCAATATGTTGCCCGTGACCGTGTCGTGCACATTCTCGGTGACTTGCGCGACGACAAGGCCCGGCAAATCGGAATTGATGCCGGTGATCAGGCTGGCGGCAATCACGCTGCCAGCCATCAGTTGATACGGCGAGATCGGCGTCTGCAGCGCATGCGGATTGTAGATCCCGCCAGTGCTCCGCTGGCTGAGGAAATCAAGCTTTCGCTGCTGATTGTTCTGGTCGCCTTCCGCCGGCGCCACCGAGGCTGACGCGCGTGCTGCTTCGGATTGGGGAAGTGCCTCAAATGGATGCTGAGCAGTTTGCACGCTCTCACCGACATCTGTCTGTTGAGCTCGATTTTCGACACGGAAAAGCACCTGCGATTCACGCGCTTCGATCGCCTGCTGCGCTAGACGCTGCTCCTCGGCCGAGATGTCTTGACCCGGCACGATGCCGAGCTGGCGCTGCCGCTCGAGGATGGGGCGACCGAGGTCGCCCGGCAAAGGTGGCCCAAGGACGGGAGGCTTCGGCTTCATGCCGGAATAGTCATGGGGAAGCGTATCGAGTCCCTCGACGGTTGGTTTGCGCTCAGTGCTGTAGGGATCTTCCGCCTGATCCCTGATGCGAAGGGCCGGCCCCTGGAGCGCCATCATGGCAACGCCGAACACAGCGCCGGATCCGAGCGCTGCGATCGCGATGATCACACCGCGCCTGAACCGCACCACGCGGCGGGGAGAGGCCCGAAGCTGCAGTTCCTCGGGATCCAGTTTCGGCGGGATGCCAGAGCGGGAATTTTCGATCATGAGCCCTCACCTCACCGGCTGGAACGCGAAAAGAGCGAGATCCGCCGTAGCGGTTGCCTGTCGTCAATCCTGCTGATGCGGATCACCTGCTGCTGCTTGGTGCCGAGGCGAAGTTCGGCCGCGGCGAAGAGCCGATCGACGATGTAATAGTTGCCGCGCACGCGATAGTTGACGAGCTCGCTGCTCCCATCTGCGCCGACGATGAAGAGTGGTGGCGCCTCGCCCTGATCTATGCGACGAGGGAACTCAATATAGACCTTGCTGCCGTCGTCGAAGGCTCGCGTCGGTCTCCAGGGCGGTGTGTCGCCACTGATCGAGTAGCGAAAGCGAAGGTTTTCGAGCGCGATATTCGACGCGACCGGTGTAACTGCCTCGGCTTGAGCATTGCGCTGGCGAAGCGCGATGATCTGGTCTTGGCTGTAGGTCCAGGAGATTGCCGCCATTGCTGTCTTCTCGGTGCTTTGAAGCTGCAAATGATAGGTCCGCCGGTCCGTCGTAATGACGACATTGGTGGCAAGACCCGGCGCGAAGGGTTTCACCAGAACATGGGTGCGCTGATTGTCACCGGTGCCGCTTGCGGTATCGCCTATGACCCAGCGCACGGTGTCGCCAGCCGACACGGCGGTTAGTTTCTCGCCCGGCTGCAGAGCGATGTCGGTCACGCGCTCCGGCGCGGCATAGAGCTGATAAAGCGCGCCATCGGTGAAGGGGTAGACTTGCACGGCATTAACATACCCGTACTTGGTGGGTTGCTGGGTCGCGGCTTTGTTGGCATCAGCGACGCGTTCTTCAGGGGGGCGCTTGTCCTCGGCCTTGCCGGACTCGGGCTGCAATTGGCCAGGCAGCGGCAGTGGTTTTGGCACCTCGACAATTCTAATCGGCCTCTCCGGCGCCTTCTCGATCGCGGCCGGTTTGAAGTCAGCAGCGTCATAGGAAATCTCAGGCGGCGGCACCTTCTTCGATGCACAAGCGGAAACGACCGCTGCCGACACCGATAGGATCAGCACGGCACGAATCGGTGACATTTTATCTTTCATTGGTGGACTCCGTCGGAGAAAGGGGGGGTGGGACGGCGCTGTCGAGCTCGCGTGACCAGTCAATGGCGTTGATGAAGACGCCGAGCGGATTCTTGCGCAGCTGATCCGTATTGCTTGGCGAGCGGATCACGATCGTGAGGATCGCAGTCCAGCGCATCGTGCTGGCAAGGCTTCCGCGCTCAAACACCTGCTCGGTCCATTTGACCTGGAATGAACTTTCGGAGGCCCTGACCACGCTGGTGACCTGTACCGAGACACTGCGCGTTCCGATCTGACCGAAGGGGTCGTTCGCCTTGGCGTATTCGTTGAGGAAGAGCGCTGCGCGATCGCTAGCAAAGTCGTAAGCTGCGAACCAGTTCTGCCGTACCAAAACCGGATCGGTGGAAACGGAACGGACATTCTGGATGAAGCGGCCGAGATGCCAGGCGATCTGAGCATCCGAGGGCTCATAATTCCGGATTGCCGGCGCGACGGCGCGCGTCTCGCCGAAGCCATCGACCTCGACGACGTAAGGCACGACACGGCTTTGCATCGACTGCCATACGAGTCCGCCGGAAAGTCCGGTCGCCAAGGCCAGGCACCCAAGGGCCATGAGCCGCCAGTTCCTGGCCTGCAGTCGAGATGAGCCGATGCGCTCGTCCCACAGCTGGGCGGCTTTTTGATACGGCGTGACCGGTTCGGGTGTTTTGCCGTAACGGTGCACGGGTCGCTTGAAGAGCATCTAGTCATCCTTGTCGTTGAGAGAGGGGTTGGCGCTGCCTCCCGGCCGGTCTCCGTCTCGGACAGCTTGCATGGCAGCGTGGCGATGTGCACGGGCGGTCTGTTCAGAACGTAGGCGCCTTGCCCACGTCGGCGCCGAAACAGTGGCCGAACCGGCAGAGCGCTCGGTCATTGACGCGGTCGGCGTGCCGCCGGTCGCGGTCCACGCGGCATCGCGCCCGGCATCGGCGTTGCGCCCAACACTTGCAGTGGCGGATCGCGCTACGCGTATAGCGGCGCCGCCAGCGGCACTGGTTACACCATGCATTCCAGCAGCCACACCGGAGAGGCCAACGTCGGGCGAGGTTGCGCGCCCGATCTGCCAGGACGTGGAAGCAGCCGATCCCATTGTTGTGCCGGCGCGGATGGCGGCGAGACCGCCGCTGGTTGCCATACGCGCGCCAGAAAATGCCGTGCCTCCAGCAACGAGTGATACACCCGCTGCCGCCGCGGTCGTGCCGAGGGCGGCGCCCGCGCCAAGCTGCGGTGCGCCTGAGACAAGACCCGACGCGATCCCCGGCCCAAAAATGCCAAGGCCAAGCAGTGCCAGTGCGCCCAGTACCTGGG
>NZ_RZOT01000639.1:0-3139 GCF_003999085.1 Mesorhizobium sp. M4A.F.Ca.ET.090.04.2.1 | reverse complement strand
GGGTCTATACGGTCGTCTTCGACGGCACGGAGATCTGGGGCGATGGCGCCGACCCGACGCTGACCGTGTCGATCGATGCCTGGGAGAGCTATCTTGAGCCGGCGTGAAGACCTGCCGGCGGCCTTCGACGAGCCGGTCTTCGCCGAGCCGTGGCAGGCCGAAGTCTTCGCCATGACGGTGGCGCTGCATGACAAGGGCCTGTTTTCCTGGCGCGAATGGGCCGACGCATTGTCCGCTGAAGTGAAGAAGCCGGGTGCAGCAGCGGACGGCCATGACTATTACGAGCACTGGTTGGATGCGCTGGAGAGCTTGCTGTCGGCCAAGGGCGTCGCCGGCAGGGTCGAGGTCGACACGCTTGCCGCTGCCTGGGAGCGCGCCGCGCACGCCACGCCGCACGGCAAGCCGATCCTGCTCGAGAACGATCCCCAACTCGACTGCGGGCGGTAGGGGGCCAGGTGGAATCGTCTGCCGCGCCATGGCCTTTGCTTCAAATCGCGATCGAGCCGAAGTCGAAAGCCAATCAGGAGAAGCTGCTTGTCGCCTTGTCGAAGCTGGCGGATGAGAATCCTGACTTCCAAGTTACGTCAGATGAGGAATCGGGCCAAACTATCATCGCCGGCAGGGACGAGTATCACCTGGTCATCATGGTCGACCGCCTGCGCGACGAATTTGAGATCGGCGTGAATGTCGGTGCTCTGCAAGTGGCCTATCGCGAAACGATCACCCACGCCTGCGAACAGGACTACACCCACAAGAGGATTTTCGCCGGTAGGGGCCAGTTCGCTCGCGTCAAGATTGCGTTCGAGCCGAACGCATACAACGCGAACTTCGTATTTGTGTCCACGATCGTCGACGGTGCGATGCCAGACGAATATGTTGCGGGAGTCGAAAAGGGGCTGCGCAGCGTCCTATCCTTGGGCCCCTTTGCAGGGTTCCCGATGATCGGCGTCAAGGCGACGTTGGTGGATGGCGCCTGTCACGAAACCGACTCTTCGGCTTCTGCTTTCGAGATCGCAAGTCGCGCCTGCTTCAGGGAAGCAGCGCCCAAACTCGGCGTGCGGTTGCTTGAGCCGATCATGAAGGTCGAGGTGGTGACGCCGGAGGATTATGTCCGCGACATTGCCGGCGACCTGAAGAGCCGTCGCGGCAAGATCGAGAGTCAAGAAATCCGGGGGATGGAGGTGGTCGTCGATGCGCTAGTGCCGCTCGCAAACATGTTCAAGCTGGAGGATACGCTCCGGTCGCGCTCGAAAGGGCAAGCGCGCGTCAGTGTCAGCTATGCCGGATACGTTCCTGTCCCCGTTCCACCCGACGATCGCGACCCGCCAGCGGCGATGGCTCTTGCCTGACCTCCACGCCGTTCGAATCCAACTGAGACGCGATAAGATTTGTTCCCTTTACGTTCTAGTTGGCGCCTGATAGTTTGAGCCGCAGTAGACGCCGAGTTCACCACCGGCGGTGGTCGATATGGCCGCTGACCTTGTCTTTCGCTCGCGAATCCGGTCTTTCCAGCTGATGGAATTCTCCCCCCAACAGGACGAGGCCTTGAAGGCGGTCGCGCGCTGGCTGAAGGATGGCCGGCCGCAGATTTTCCGGCTGTTCGGCTATGCCGGCACCGGCAAGACGACCCTGGCGCGCTATTTCGCCGAGCATGTCGACGGCCAGGTTCAGTTCGCCGCCTTCACCGGCAAGGCGGCGCAGGTGCTGCGCTCCAAGGGCGCGGTCAATGCCCGCACCATCCATTCGCTGATCTACAGGCCGAAGGGCGAGGAATCGGTGTCGGACGAGGTGACCGGCAAGACGTCGATCTCGCCGACCTTCTCGCTCAACCGGCAAAGCCCGATCGCGCGCGCCAAGCTGGTCGTCATCGACGAGTGCTCGATGGTCGACGAGCAACTCGGCCGCGACCTGATGAGCTTCGGCACGCCGATCCTGGTGCTCGGCGATCCGGCGCAGCTGCCGCCGATATCCGGCGGCGGCTTCTTCACAGAGCACGAACCGGACGTTCTGCTCACCGAAATCCATCGCCAGGCGCGCGACAATCCGATCATACGGCTGGCGCTCGACGTGCGCGAAGGCCGCGAATTCATGCGCGGCGACTACGGCACGGCGCAGGTCATCGGCAAGGAAGACGTCAACCAGGAACTGGTGCTGAAGGCGGACCAGGTGCTGGTCGGCACCAACCGCACGCGCAGGCGCTATAACCAGCGGCTGCGCGAGTTGAAGGGCTTCAACGCCGACTTCCCGCAGGCCGGCGACAAGCTGGTCTGCCTGCGCAACGACCCCGCCAAGGGCCTGCTCAACGGCTCGCTGTGGAAGGTGATGACCTCGTCGCGCGAGACGGTGAAGCCCGGCATCAACCTGCTGGTCTCGCCGGAAGAGGACGATCCGGACCGCGGCGTCGCCAAGATCAAGCTGCTCAAGGCGGCGTTCGAGGACCCCGACGCCGAGATCCCCTGGCAGCAGAAGAAGCGCTTCGACGATTTCGACTATGGCTATGCGCTCACCGTGCACAAGGCGCAGGGTTCGCAATGGAACGACGTCGTGCTGTTCGACGAAAGCTGGGCCTTCAAGGAAACACGCCAGCGCTGGCTCTATACGGCGATCACGCGGGCTGCGGAGCGGCTGACCGTGGTCAGGTAAGGCGGCCCGTCAACGTCGCGCGATCGGTACGGCGCCGAGCCACTTCCAGGCGGCGGCCTCGTCCTCGGCCTTGAAATACTTGAGGTCGACGGGCAGGGGTTTTGCAAGAAGGCCGTGAAACTCGCTAGTCCAGTCCGGCTCGCCGATCGTGGCGCAGCGGCCGACATGCCGCAGCGCCAAGGTCGTGCCCTGTGTGAGCGTTTCGCCGGCGACATTGCTCCAGTCAACACCACCGAGTTCGACGAGCCGCACCAGCACGTCGATCTTCGAATAGAGTGCGCAGGCGGCCTCCAGCAGGCCGAACAGGTTTTCTGCATCGGCGCCGGCGACATCGCCGACGACGTCGATGGCGAAAAGGTCGTCGCGGTCGGTGTCGATGCGGCGTATCACCGGCACGGTTTCGAGGAAATTCACAGGCACCTCCTTCCGCTTGCCGCCGTCCTTCCGTCTGGAACACCGGAACCCCCCTGTCTGTTCCCACCAAAGACGGTATAGA
>NZ_RZOT01000638.1:0-3144 GCF_003999085.1 Mesorhizobium sp. M4A.F.Ca.ET.090.04.2.1 | reverse complement strand
CTCACCATGCCCGGCGTCGCCGTCACGGTCGGCGAGCAGATCGAGGCGCTGGAGCGGGTCGCCGGTTCGAAGGTGGTGAAGCTGATCCGCGAGCAGCCGGACGAGACGATCTGGGCGATCGTCAAAGGCTGGCCGACACGCTTCGAGGCGCGCCGCTCGAAGGACCTCGGCTTCGCTGCCGAGACGAGTTTCGATGAGATCATCCGCGCGCATATCGAGGATGAACTGGATAACAAAGTAGTGGGCTGATCCGGCGTCAAGCGCCGCCGGTCAGGCTGGCGGACAGCAGCAGCAGTCCAACCAGGAAGATGAAGGCTGCGCCGCCGATCTCAACGATGGAATGGATGCGGTTGCCCATGCGGCCGTCGCCGGCGAAATAGACCGCCCAGTTCTTGGCCGTCACCGCGAGCGTTGCCAGCGCCGAGACGGTGATGGCGGTGCCGATCGACATGGCGAATACCGACAGCAGGCCGCCGAGCCAGAGCCCGTTGAGCAGGGCGAAGCTCAGCACGATCAGCGCGCCGGAGCAGGGGCGGATGCCGACGGCCGCCACCGCCGACCATGCCGTGCGCCAGTCGAAATTGTCGCCCAACAGCAGCGCCGGATCGGGGGCGTGCGAATGGCCGCAGGTCTCGCAGACTTCGCCGGCGGCGTGGTCATGATGGTGATGATCGTGGCCGGCCTGATCATGCGCGCCATGATCGTGATGATGGTGATCGTGCGCGCCGTGGCCATGCGAATGGTGGGCTGCATTATCGTGATCATGGTCGTGAGCATGAAGCGCGTGCGCATGGGCATGTGCAGCGTGCGAGTGCCCCGCATGGGAATGGCCGGCATGCGAGCGACTGGCATGGGCGGCTGACAGGCTGTAGGCGGGACCGGCACCGAACAGACGGCGGATGGCGGGGCCCGCCTTGCGCCAGAGCAGCCAGGCGCCGAACAGGGTGACCAGCACATAGCTCGAGATTTCCAGGAACCACGCCGCATCGGTCATCGACACCGTGGTGCCGCGCAGCACAAAATAGGCAAGCATCATGACCACGACCGCCGTCAGGCCCTGCAGCAGCGCCGAGACGAAGGACAGCATGATGCCGCGCTTCAACGCCACTTCATTGGCCACCATATAGGACGAGATCACCGCCTTGCCGTGGCCGGGGCCGGCGGCATGGAAGATGCCATAGGCGAAGGAGAGGCCGATCAGCAGCCACAGCTTGCTGCCGTCCTCGCGCATCGCTTTCATGGCGACGGCGAGCGAATGGTAGAATTCCTGCTGCCTTAGATTGATCCACATCAGGATGTGGGCGAAGGGCCCGGAGGTGGAGGGCGCCGTGCCGTCATTGGTGCCGATGCCGAGCGAGCTCTGGGCGTGGGCGACATCCGGCAGATGGGTGATCACCAGGGTGGCGGCCGCTAGGCCGAGCGCCAAACGCAGCGACGGTTTCATCACCGGATCTATCCTTCTGGCGAGCAGTTCAGTTCGAGCTTGGTGGCGAAGATCTTGCTCATGTCGGTGCCTGTCGGATCGTTGAAGAACGCTTCCGTCAGGGTCTTCTGGTTCTCGGCGATCGCCTCGTCCGGATCGGGGCGGATGACCCCCTTGGTGCAAGTCGAGGGCAGGCCCTCGACGGTGAGGTTCGCATCGTCGGTGAAGTCGATCGCGGTATAGAAGGTCGGGTCATAGACGCCGATGTCGATCTTGCCGGCGAGCTTGATCGGAACCTTGGGCTCGGATTCGAACAGGATGATCAGCTGGTCGTTGTCGAAATTGGCCATCAGATGTGGAGGAGGGGTCATCGCCACGTCCTTGCCGTCCTGGGTGACGAGCTGGAAATAGTTGAACTCCGCCAACGAGGAATGAACGGTTTCGGCCACTTCCTTCAGCTCCTTGTCGTCAAGCTTCAGGTCGGAGTTCTTGTCGAACTCCATCATCACCGTACTCGAAAACAGGTCGTCAAAACGCCAGAGATGGCGCAACGCCTTCACACTTTGGTGATCCTCGCTGAGGATGACGTCGAGGCGGGCCTCGGCGAAGACGTGGGGGTGCACCTCGGCCGGGTGGACCGCCGCGAACGTCGCTGCCATGGCGGAAGACAGCATGATTGCTTGCCGTTTCAGGTGCATTGCGGATGGCGATTCCATGGGATTGGGACGACTGTCGAGAGTTACCAGAAAGGGGGCGAAATTGGGACCGTGGCCATCGTCGGCGTGTCAGGCGCTTTCGCGTGTCTTGAACCACTGCACCAGGAAATCGACGAAGACGCGCACTTTTGCCGGCAGATAGCGCCGGTGCGGATAGACGGCGAAGATGCCGCTGCCGGAGAGCAGGCGGTCGTCCAATGCCGTCACCAGCCGGCCGCTCTCGATCTCGGGGATGGCGATGAAATCGGGCAGCATGGTGAAGCCAAGGCCGGCAACGGCCGCGGCCCTCGCGGTCATCGGGCTGTTGACCTCGATCGGGCCGGATACCGACACGCTCATCGTGTCGCCGGCGTCGCCCTTGAACGGCCAGTTGGTCAGCCAGCGGCCATTGGTGTCGATGATGCAGGGGATGCGGGCGAGGTCCTGAGGACGCATCGGCATGCCGTGCTTGGCGATCAGGTCCGGCGATGCGCACAGCCTGACAGAAAAGGGCGCAAGGCGCCTTGCGATCAGCGAGGAGTTCTCCAGCCTGGAGATGCGCACGGCGAGGTCGAAGCCCTCCTCGACCAGGTCGACGAAACGGTCATCGAGATGGATGTCGAGCACGATGTCGGGATGCTCCTTGGCGAAGTCGATCAGCGACTGGCCGATCGGCGCGTCGGCGAAGGTGCGCGCCGCCGAAAGCTTGATGCGGCCGCGCACATCGCCGGAGGATTCGCGCACCGCATCGGCCAGGCTGTCGACCTCGCGCACGATCTCGGAGGCGCGCCTGTAGTAGGTATGGCCGGCCTCGGTCATCGAGAACTGCCTGGTGGTGCGGTTCAGGAGCAAGGCGCCTAGCTCGTCCTCCAGCTCGCGCACATATTTCGACAGCAACGCCTTGGAGCGACCGATCTTGCGCGCGGCGGCCGAAAAGCCTTCGGCCTCGACGACGTCGATGAAGGCGCGCATGCGGGTCAGCGTGTCCATGGCTCAGGCCTTTCGTGCGGCGTCGAGGAGCTGTCT
>NZ_RZOT01000637.1:0-3145 GCF_003999085.1 Mesorhizobium sp. M4A.F.Ca.ET.090.04.2.1 | reverse complement strand
GTTCTCGCCAGTCCGAAATTCCACTTGCTCGGCACCTCGGGCACGGTGACGACGCTCGCCGGCGTCCATCTCGAACTTGAGCGCTATGACCGCCGCCGGGTCGACGGCCTGTGGATGGACCGGCAGAGCGTCGACCGCATGGTCGAGAAACTGGTCGGCTGGGATTTTCAGCAGCGTGTCGCCAACCCTTGCATCGGCGCCGACCGCGCCGATCTCGTGCTCGCCGGCTGTGCCATCCTGGAGGCGATCCGCGGAGTCTGGCCGTCAGAGAGGCTGCGCGTCGCCGACCGGGGCCTGCGCGAGGGCATCTTGAGTGAGCTGATGGCCGATGACGGCGTCTGGCGCAGCGACGGGCGGGGTCGCTAATGGCAAGGAAGCCGGAAAAGCCGGGTGGCGGCATTCGGGTGCTGAAGACCCGGATCAAGAAGAAGAGCGGCCTGAAGGAATCCTCGCGCCGCTGGCTCGAGCGCCACATGAATGATCCCTATGTGCAGCGCTCGAAAGCGGACGGATTCAGATCCCGCGCTGCCTACAAACTGATCGAGATCGACGACAAGCACCATCTGCTGAAGCCGGGCATGAAGGTGATCGACCTCGGCGCCGCCCCCGGGGGCTGGTGCCAGGTGGCGGCCGCGCGGACGAAGTCGACGGCGGAGAACCCGCATGTCGTCGGCATCGACTATCTGGAAATGGACGCCGTGCCGGGCGCCCCGGTGCTGCTGATGGATTTCCTCGACCCCGAGGCGCCGCAGAAGCTGTCGGAGGCGCTTGGCGGCCAGCCGGACGTCGTCCTGTCGGACATGGCGGCGCCCACCACGGGCCATCGCCGCACCGATCACCTGCGTACCATGCATCTGTGCGAAGTGGCCGCCGATTTCGCGCTCTCGGTGTTGAAGCCCGGCGGGCACTTCCTCGCCAAGACTTTCCAGGGCGGTGCGGAGAACGAGCTGCTGTCTGTGTTGAAGCAGAACTTCCGCTCGGTCCACCACGTCAAGCCGCCGGCCTCGCGGGATGAATCGGTGGAGCTCTATCTGCTGGCGAAGGATTTTAAGGGCTAGCGCCTTTCCCCTCTCCCCTGTGGGAGAAGGTGGCCGCGCAGCGGTCCGGATGAGGGGTAATCCGGCTTGGCAAAGACGGCGATCCGTGGCGCACCCCTCAACCGTCTCGGCGCCGCGCGCCGATCCACCTTCTCCCACAGGGGGAGAAGGAGTGGCGCTTCACTCCCCCGGCGACCTCGCCGGTTCCAGCGTCTTCGGTGTTGCCAGCCTGCCATGCCCCGACACGGCGTTGCCGGCATCGGACGCCAGCCGCATGAACGTCAGCGAAGCCACCGCCGACACCGCCGCCACGATGAAAAAGGCGACATGGAAGTCGCTGAGTGTCAGCGGCCCGCCATGAATCGACGTCGAGACTTCCAGGATACCGCCGGCCAGCGCCACGCCGAGCGCGATCGACAGCTGCTGGAACACCGCCGTGATCGGCGTTGCCTTGCTGGTATCTTCGGCCGACACCTCGGCATAGGAGAGCGCGTTGACGCCGGTGAAGAACATCGAGCGGATGAAGCCGCCAACCAGCAATATGACAAGCATCAGCGCATAGGGCGTTTCGGGGGTGAACAGCCCATAGATGGCGATCGACCCGGCCGCGATCAGCGAGCCCGAAATAAGCACCCGGCGGAAGCCGGCAAGCCTGAAGATCAGCGCGGTGACGAATTTCACGCCGATGGCGCCGATCGCCGAAACGAAGGTGATCATGCCCGACTGGAATGGCGTCAGCCCGAAACCGATCTGGAACATCAGCGGCAAAAGGAACGGCACCGCGCCGATGCCGATGCGAAACAGCGAGCTCCCGAGCACCGAGGAGCGGAACACCTGGTTGCGGAACAGATCCAGCGCAAGCAGCGGATTTTCAGCGCGCCTGGCATGCAGAAGATAGAGCACGCCCGACACCAGCCCGACCGCCACGGTGATGAAGCCGGCGATCGGCGGCAAGGCCGGCAGGCTGACCACCGACAGGCCGAAAACGACGCCCGATGCCGCAAGCCCGCTCAGCACGAAGCCGGGGAAATCCAGCGGCGGCGTCTCGGCGGGCTCGGTCTCCGGCAGGAAGCGGGTGGCGAGCCAGATGCCGATAAGCCCGATTGGCACATTGATCAGGAAGATCCAGTGCCAGGTGAAGTAGGTGGTGATGAAGCCGCCGATCGGTGGACCGACGAGCGGTCCGACCAGGGCCGGCACGGTCAGCCAGGACATCGCCGCGACCAGCTCGCTCTTCGGCGTGGCGCGTACCAGCACCAGGCGGCCGACCGGAGTCATCATCGCGCCGCCGATACCTTGCAGGAAGCGCGAGACGACAAAGGCCGGCAGTGAATTGGATATGGCGCAAGCCACCGAGCCGACGATGAAGACGCCGATCGCGGCGCGAAAGACGTTCTTGGCGCCGAACCGGTCCGCCATCCAGCCGCTGATCGGAATGAAGATCGCCAGTGACACCAGATAGGCGGTCAGCGCCAGCTTGAGCGCGATCGGGCTGGTGTGGATGTCGACGGCGATCGCCGGCAGCGACGTCGCGATCACGGTCGAATCCATGTTCTCCATGAAAAGTGCGACCGCCAGGATGAGCGGGATGATGCGGTTCAAGGGAACGCCCTGATTTGTCTTCACGAATCTGGAGCCTGGCTTGGGGGCGAGCCGGCATGCCCGGGCGGTTATCACGCATTGGCCCGAGTGTCGCATTAAATTGCTGTCACTTTTGCGCGACCGCAACCCCTGGTGGCCATATGTCATCGGCATCAGGTCAGTCGAGCCAATCAACGTTCCGACGCAACCCTAGATCAAAATGTAACAGGGTGCCCCGTCGAGCACCCGCCCGCGCCGGCGAAGAGATCGAGCATTCACCGGTTCTGATCGCTGTGCCGCCGCCACCCAAAAAGCGGGCAATTGCGATCAGGTCATGCGACCGCAGTCCTTCGTGGCCGCCATCAGGGGCAACCCAGCACTTGCGATGACATGCAATCATCGTCTTTTCAATGTCATCGCGACGTGTTACCAGCCAGCGCCAATCCTGAAAGGGAAGAAACGAGTCGGCGCTGTCCATAACGGTCCAGCGCTTTTTTGTATTCCCCAGGCTTTTTCGTGTTCGAAGG
>NZ_RZOT01000636.1:0-3150 GCF_003999085.1 Mesorhizobium sp. M4A.F.Ca.ET.090.04.2.1 | reverse complement strand
GATGTCGTTGCCGTCGGTGTCCTGCTTGCGCAAATTGGCGACGATCTTGCCGCGCCGGAAGACGACGATGCGGTCGACCAGGTCGAACACCTGGCGCATGTTGTGGCTGATCAGGATCAGCGGTTCGCCATTCTCCTTCAGCGTGCGGATGATGTTTTCGACCTGCGCCGTCTCCTGCACGCCAAGGGCCGCCGTCGGCTCGTCCATGATGATCAGCTTGGAGGCGAAGGTCGCGGTGCGGGCGATCGCCACGCACTGGCGCTGGCCGCCCGACATGTGGCGGATGGTGCTCGAGAGGTTCGGGATCTTCACCGCGGTGCGGACCAATGCCGCCTCGGTCGCCTTGCGCATGAATTTGCGGTCGAGGATCGAGAAGGGGCCGAGATTGAACAACACCTTCTCGCGGCCGAGGAAGAGGTTGGACGGCACGTCGAGATCGTCGGCGAGCGCGAGGTTCTGGAACACGGTCTCGATGCCGGCCTCGCGCGCCTCGATCGGCCCGGCGAAGTTCACTTCCTTGCCGTCGAACCAGACCTTGCCGTCGGTTCGCTGCTCGACGCCGGTGATCTGGCGCACGAAGGTCGACTTGCCGGCGCCGTTGTCGCCCATGATGGCGACATGCTCGCCCTTGCGCAGTTCGAAGTTCGCGCCTTCGAGAGCATGCACGCCGCCATAGCGCTTGGTCAGGTTTTCGGTCTTGAGGACGATGTCCGACATGGTCAAGCTCCTATCGCGCGGCGACGCTGGCGCCATTGATCGAGAACCACCGCGCCGACGATGATCACGCCCTTGACCATCTCCTGGTAGTAGGCGTCGAGGCGCAGGAAGGTAAAGCCGGAAATGATGACGCCGAAGATCAGCGAGCCGATGACGGTGCCGATGATCGAGCCGCGGCCGCCCGACAGCGAGACGCCGCCGATGACCGCCATGGCGATCGCATCGAGCTCGTACATCACGCCCATGCCGGCCTGGGCGGTGAGGTTCTTGGAGGACAGCACCACCGCGGCAACGGAAGCGAGAATGCCGGCGATGACATAGACCAGCACCTTGTGGTTGGCGATCTTGATGCCGGACATGCGTGCGGCGTCCTCATTGGAGCCGATGGCGTAACAGTGCTTGCCGTATCTGGTGTAGCTCAAGATGAGCTGGAACAGGATCGCCAGCGAAATGAAGATGATAACCGGCATCAGGCCCTTGCCGATGGCGGCGAAACTGTCGGTCGGAAACGAGATCGGTTGACCCTTCGACCACCATTTGGCGATGCCGCGCGCGGTGACCATCATGCCGAGCGTGGCGATGAAGGGCGGGATGCGCGTATAGGCGATCAGCGCACCGTTGATCAGGCCGGCGATAAGGCCGCAAGAGATGGCGACGAGCAGCGGGACGATCACGGGCAGGTCGGTCCAGCCCTGCGCCAGGAACATCGCCTTGGGGTTCGGGTTGCCATTGACCGTCGCTACCTGGGCAAAGCTCATGGCGATCATCGCCGTCGCGCCGACGATCGAGCCCGAGGACAGGTCGATGCCGCCGCTGATGATCACCTGCGTCACGCCGATAGCGATGATGCCGACGATCGAAACCTGCAGGATGATGATCTGCAGGCGGGCCTCGTTGAAGATCCGGCCAACGTCGCTGCGGGTGTTGAACAGGAAGCTGTCACCAAGAAAGATCCGGCCGATCAACTCGAAGACGACAACGAGAATTACCAGCGCCAGGAAAACGTTGAACTCGGCCGGCCATGCGCGTTTCTTCGCATCGTAGGTCAGCCCGCCGACGCCATGAGATGTCTGTGCCACGTGTTTTCCTCCGTCGGCCGCGTTCGCCCTCCCGCCGGTTCGGGCGGTGAGGGAAAATGGGGAGCGGCGCCGTTGTTATGATTTGATGCGCCGCTCCGTTTAGCCTAGCGCAGCCTCAGTTCTTCTTCAGGAACTTGTCGATGTTGGCCGGCGTGACGAGTTGGAACGGGATATAGACCTTGTGTTCCACCTTCTCGCCCTTGGCGAGCTTCAGCGCGGCGTCCAGCGCGCCGGCGCCCTGGCCAGCGGCGTCCTGGAACACCGTCACGTCGAGATCGCCCGCCTGCATTGCGGCAAGCGCGTCCTGGGTGGCGTCGACGCCGCCGACGACCACCGACTTCATGTCGATGTTGGCGGCCTTCATCGCCTGAATGGCGCCGATGGCGCTTTCGTCGTTGTTGGCGATGACGCCATCGAAGGGCTTGCCGGCCGACAACCAGTTGGTCATCAGGTTCTGGGCCTCGTCACGCTTCCAGTTCGAGGTCTGCTTGTCGATGATCTTGATGAAGCTGCAGTCCGGCGTAGCAATGACTTCCTCGATGTCCTTGGTGCGCTGCACCGCGGCCTGGTTGGAAAGCTCGCCCATGATCACGTAGACATTGGCTTCCTTCTTGCCCGCTTCCTTGAACAGGCGGCAGGCTTCCTGGGTTTCCAACGTGCCGGATTCAGCCTCGTTCGAGGCGACGAAGGCTTGGTTGTCCGGCAGCGTATCGACGTTGACCGGCTCGCGGTTGACATAGACCAGCGGGATCTTGGCCGCGGCAGCCGCGTCCGACATCGCCTGGGTGGCCGAGGTATCGACCGGGTTGACGATGATGGCGTCGACGCCCGAGGCGGCGAAGTTCTTGATCTGGTCAAGCTGCTTGGCGACGTCGTTCTGCGCGTCTTCGACCTGCAGTTCGACACCGCTCATGCCCTTGGCCTGCGCGATCATGCCGTTGCGCAGAACGGTCAGGAAGTTGTCGTCGAAAAGCGCCATCGAAACGCCGATCTTGGCGGCGAAGGCGGACGAACTCATAAGCGCCGACAGTGCGACGCCCAAAAGCAGTTTCTTCATTGTATTTCTCCTCCACATTGGTGTCCGGCTGCACCGATCTTTTGCCCGGAATCCCCGATCTCCCGAGGAATCTCTCCCGCTTTCTATTCCGGTTCCGGAGGGCGCCCTTTGCATGATGGAACGCCAAGTCCTCTGTTTGAAACAGATGTTCCGGAACGAAAGAACCAAAATACCCAGTTCGTGAAATATTTATTCCATTTCAGGCGGCGGCGTCAAGGGCGAATCGGAAGCCCGGCGCCGGATTTTCGGACTGGCCTGATAGATTCTATCATTTCGCCTGGCCGGCGCGCCGGCACG
>NZ_RZOT01000635.1:0-3155 GCF_003999085.1 Mesorhizobium sp. M4A.F.Ca.ET.090.04.2.1 | reverse complement strand
AATGGAAGGCGCCGAGGTCCATGCCGACTGGCTGGCGACAGGCGCTTCCGTGCCGGTCGATCCGCATGTCAGCGGGCCGTTGTCGCGCGCGCTGGCCATCCCCGCGTCGGTCTATATCCGGACAATCCGGCGCCGCAAGGCGCTGGCCTCAGCGATGGACGAGCGGCTGGCCGCGGTCGATGTGCTGGCCCTGCCGACGACGCCGGTGGCGGCGCCGACCATCGCCTTGATGGCTAGCGACGCGGCGCTGCGCGAGCGGACCGAAGGCCTGCTGTTGCGCAACACCCAGGTCGCCAACCAGTTCGATCTCTGCGCCATCTCTGTGCCGATGCCTGGAACGGCGCGTCCGGCCGGGTTGATGCTGGTGGCCCGCAACGGCCATGACCGCCATCTGCTGCGCATCGCGGCAGAAATGGAGCGGCTGCTCTGACGAGCAGCGTGCCCACGGCAATCAGTGCGCCGCGCAGCGCCTGCGCTCGGCTTTGCCAGAGGCGCGTTCGATACGCGTAACGACCAGCATGGGCGGCTCGTTCGGCTCACCGCGATGCTGGATCGATCCTCTGACGACGAGCTTTCCCGCGTGGAGCTTGTCTGATGTATCGGGTGCGGCCCTGTCTTGCAGCGGCAATTCGGTGGTGTTGAGTGCCACGCCTTTGACGACCTTGCCGGTGCCCAGATCCAGCGCGTTGCCTGAGGGACAAGGGGCTCTGAAGCAGACGAGTCCATTGCTGCAGTAGACATAGTCGCTGCTCTCTGTCGCAGCGAGTGTGGGCGAGGCCGCGATCGAACATGCGGCGAGAACCAAGGATGCCAAGCGACGATTCAACATGGCTTCAGCGTCACCAAGAATTGAGGCGGAAGCGCGGTGCATTTCACCTGTCGGCCGGAAACCGTCGACGGTAGTGGTCGACCACGTCCGGATTGCGCAGATTTGCCGGCAGCTTGCCGGCCAGCACCAGCAGCGCCTCGCCCGCCGCGCCGACGCCCATGCGCATCATCGACTCCTCGGTGATCCCGGCCATATGCGGGGTGACGATGACATTGTCGAAGCTGAAATAGGGATGGTTCGGCGGCAGCGGCTGCGTCGCAAAGACGTCGAGCGCGGCACCGCCGATGCTGCCCTTGCGCAAGGCTTCGATCAGCGCATCGTCGTCGACCACCGGCCCGCGCGAGACGTTGATCAGCAGTGCGTTCGGCTTCATGCGCGAAATGCGCTCGCGGCTGATCAGGCCGCGCGTCTCCGGCGTCAGCGGACAGCAAAGCACGATGATGTCGCTCTGCTCGACCAGCGCGTCGATCGACAGGAAACCGACCTTGTCGGGCGCCGGGCGCATACTGCGCGTCGTTGCCACGACATTGAGGTCGAAGCCGTGCGCGGCGATATGGCCGACCGCCTGGCCGACCGCTCCGAGGCCGACAATGCCGATGGTCTTACCGGCGAGCTCGGTGTTGGCGTTGGCATGGTCGCGTCCGGCGAGCCAGCCCTTGGCGCGCAGGTCGCGGTCGACCATGCGAAAACGCCGAAGCAAGGCCAGCGTCACGAACATCACGTGCTCGGCGACCGAGCGCGCATTGACCGCCGGCACGTTCGCCACCAGCACGCCGGCTGACGTTGCCGCCTCGACCGGGATCATGTCCAGCCCAGCGCCATGACGGATCGCGGCGCGCAGCTTCGCGGCGCCGCCGAAGAGCTCAGGTGGCAGCGGCGCACGGACGATGACGATATCAGCATCCTTCGCCTCGGCGGCAAGCGTTTTGCCATCGAGGGCGGAAGCGACGACCAGCTTGCCTGCCCCGGCCAGCATGGCGGAGGCGCGCGGATGCAGCGGGTGCGTCGACAGGATTCTGGGCATGTGGCTCCCGTTTGTTTGCCGCATTTCTGCGATGCCAAGCGATGCCGCTTGGGCTGCAAAATGCTCTAGGCCTTTTCGAGCGCCGGGCTTGTCGGCTCCGTCCCACGCCCCTCGATCAGGCCCTTCCAATAGCTTTCGGCGCCTTGCAGATGGGCGTTCATCAGCGCCTGGGCGAGGTTGCCGTCGCGGCGCAGCAGCGCCTCGTAGATCTGGATATGCTCTGCATGCGAGCGCACGCTGCGCTCGGGATCGTTGAAATAGATCGGCAGGCGCTGCTCGCCCATCAGGTAGTAGACGCTGCAGATGTTGTGGAAGATGCCGTTCTTGGTGGCGCGCACGATCTCGAGGTGGAACTCGCGGTCTTCCTTGGCCAGACCCTCGCCGGCGGCGATACGCTCCTCCGAGGCTTTCAGGATCTCGCGCAGCCGCTCGAAATTCTCCTCGGTGGCGCGTGAGCAGGCAAGCTCGGCGGCCTTGATCTCGTGGATCTTGCGCAACTCGACCGTTTCGTAGATCTGGATCGGATCGAGCGGCAGGCCGGCGCGGGCGAAAAGGGCCAACGCCTCGACGCTCGCCTGCTTGGTGTCGACATAGATGCCGGATTTGGCGCGGCGTTCGACGATCCGCATGGCTTCCAGGATGGCCAGCGCTTCGCGGATCTGGCCGCGGCTGACGGCGAAGTGCTCGGCCAGTTCGCGCTCCGACGGCGTGCGACCCGTCTCCTTGTCCGATTTGGAGAACAGATAGGCGGCGAGTTCCGCGAGAAGGTTCTTTTCTTTCATCGTCAGCAGCGTTGCGCGTTCGCCTCCAGGAATCGCTCCGAGATTGTGAATCCCAATCCGGGCTTTTCAGGGATCGCTATCATACCGTCCTTTGCTTCGACAGTCTCTTCGATAAGATCGTGGATCATCGGGTTGGCGCCGAGCGAGTATTCGACGGTGAAGCTCGCCGGCGAGGCGGCGCAGACATGCAGACCGGCAAAGAAGCAGGGCGCGCCGGCCCACAGATGCGGGGCAAAGCGCAGGTTGAAGGCGCTGGCGATGGTGCCGATCTTCATCGCTTCGCTGATGCCGCCGCAGAAGGCGGGGTCCGGCTGGAAAATGTCAGCCGACTTCAGAACGGCGAGGTCGCGGAAGGCATAGCGCGTCGCCTCGCTTTCACCGGTGGCGATCGGGATCGAGCTCGAGGCGCGAACTTCGGCCATGCCCGGCTTGTCGTCGGCGATCACCGGCTCCTCGAACCAGGCGAGGTCGAGGTCGCCGGCAAGCTGGATGAAGCGCTTTGGCTCGGCCACCATATAAG
>NZ_RZOT01000634.1:0-3160 GCF_003999085.1 Mesorhizobium sp. M4A.F.Ca.ET.090.04.2.1 | reverse complement strand
CCTTGTGGACGCCGACCTTCTCGCAGACGCGCGCATAGACCTCGCGCGCGTCTGCGAGAAGGTCGGCGTCCACAAGGTGGCGCTGATCACCGGCGAGGAGAAGATCCAACCGGCGGGCGCCAGATATTCGGTCTGCACGGTGGAGGCGATGCCGCGCGAGACCGATGCGGCCTTCGTCGCCATCGACGAGGTGCAGCTTGCCGGCGACCTCGAGCGTGGCCACATCTTCACCGACCGTATCCTGCATCTGCGCGGCCGCCAGGAAACGCTGCTGCTCGGCGCGGCCACCATGCACGGCATCCTGCAGCGCCTCCTGAAGGGCATCTCGGTGGTGACGCGGCCCAGGCTGTCGCACCTGGCCTATGCCGGCTCGAAGAAATTGACCCGCCTGCCGCGGCGCACCGCGATCGT
Organism: Mesorhizobium sp. M4A.F.Ca.ET.090.04.2.1; assembly: GCF_003999085.1. Classification (NCBI taxonomy): domain Bacteria; kingdom Pseudomonadati; phylum Pseudomonadota; class Alphaproteobacteria; order Hyphomicrobiales; family Phyllobacteriaceae; genus Mesorhizobium; species Mesorhizobium sp. M4A.F.Ca.ET.090.04.2.1. The sequence continues at coordinate 2,749 of NZ_RZOT01000634.1, read as the reverse complement.
CGCCTTCTCAGCCGACGAGGTCTACGCCATCGCCGAGCTGATCCGCCGCCAGCAGGGCGGTGCCGCCGTCGTGCTCGGCGCGCTCTCGCCACGCACCCGCAACGCGCAGGTGGCGCTGTTCCAGTCGGGCGACGTCGACTACCTTGTCGCCACCGACGCCATCGGCATGGGGCTCAACCTCGACCTCGACCACGTCGCCTTCGCCCAGAACCGCAAGTTCGATGGCTACCAATACCGCAACCTGACCGCGGCCGAGCTCGGCCAGATCGCCGGCCGCGCCGGCCGCCACCTGCGCGACGGCACGTTCGGCGTCACCGGCCAGGTCGATCCGCTGGACGAGGAACTGGTCCAGAAGATCGAGGGCCATGACTTCGATCCGGTGAAGGTCCTGCAATGGCGCACCGCCGATTTCGATTTCTCCAGCCTCGACGCGCTGAAGCGCTCGATCGAGACCAACGCTCCGGTGGAGGGCCTGACACGCGCCCTGCCGGCGGTCGATGCGCAGGCGCTGGAGCATCTGTCGCGCGACGAGGAGATCCGCTCGCTCGCCACCGATGCCAGGCGCGTCGCGCTGCTCTGGGAAGCCTGTGCCCTGCCCGACTACCGCAAGATCGCACCGGCCCAGCATGCCGACCTGATCGCGTCGATCTACATGGACCTCGCCAGGCGCGGCCATGTCGATGAGAACTACATGGCCGAGCAGGTCCGCCGCGCCGACACGACCGATGGCGATATCGACACGCTCTCGCACCGCATCGCCCAGATTCGTACTTGGACCTTTGTCTCCAACCGGCCTGGCTGGCTGGCCGATCAGGCACACTGGCAGGAAAAGACGCGCGAAATCGAAGACAGATTGTCGGATGCGCTGCATGAGCGGTTGACGAAACGCTTCGTAGACCGCAGGACTTCCGTCCTCATGCGGCGCCTTAGAGAAAATACAATGCCTGAAGCCGAAATAAGCCCTACCGGAACCGTCCTCGTCGAAGGCCATCATGTCGGCGAGTTGCAGGGGTTCCGCTTCACCGCCGACCAGAGCGCCGGCGGCGAGGATGCCAAGGCCGTACGCACGGCTGCCCAAAAGGCGCTTGCCGCCGAGTTCGAAACGCGCGCCGAACGCTTCGGCGCCTGCGCCAATGGCGATCTCGCGCTCGGCTCCGACGGAACGCTGCGCTGGATCGGCGCGCCGATCGGCACGCTGGTTGCCGGCGATGAGCCGCTGAAGCCGCGCCTCGTGCTGCTGGCCGACGAGCAGCTCACCGGCCCGGCCCGCGACAAGGTGGCGGCGCGCGCCGAGCGCTTTGTCAATTTCCAGATCGAGTCGCTGCTGAAGCCGTTGGTCGACCTGAAGAATGCCGAGCAGCTCACCGGCATCGGTCGCGGCATCGCCTTCCAGCTCGTCGAGCATTTCGGCCTCATAAACCGCCGCGACATCACCGAGGAGATGAAGTCGCTCGACCAGGAGGGCCGCGCGGCGCTGCGCCGGCTGGGCGTGCGCTTCGGCGCCTACCACGTCTTCGTGCCGGCGCTGGTCAAGCCGGCGCCGGCCGGGCTGGTGACGCTTCTCTGGGCGCTGAAGAATGACGGCAAGGACAAGCCCGGCTTTGGCGACGTGGTGCATGCGCTGGCGTCGGGCCGCACCTCGGTGGTCATCGATCCCGCCTTCGACAAGAGCTTCTACAAGCTCGCCGGCTACCGCAATCTCGGTCGCCGCGCGGTGCGCGTCGATATCCTCGAGCGGCTGGCCGACCTGATCCGCCCCGCGACCAACTGGAAGCCGGAGCTGGGCCAGCGTCCCGACGGCGCCTATGACGGCCACGCCTTCATGGTGACGCCGCCGATGATGTCGATCCTCGGCGCTACCGCCGACGACATGGAAGAGATCCTCAAAGGTCTCGGCTATCGCGCCGAGCCGAAGCCGGCAGCCGAGGTCAAGGCGCGGCTCGAGGCGCAAGACAGTGCCGCGCGCGAGGCGGCCGCCGCCAAGCTTGCGGCGGAAGAGGCGGCAAAGGCCGAGATGGGTGCAGCGGCCGCAGCCACGGCTGCGGAAGCCGGTGCCGAAACACCGGCCGAGGGTTCTGGACCTGGGCCGGACGCCGCTGTCGCGCCGGAAGCCACGGTCGACGTTTCGGCCGAACCCGTCACCGGACTGGTCGCTGAAGAGCCGCTTGAGGCTCCAGCCCAAGCCACGCACGAGGCCCCGGTGGTGGTGGAAGCCGTCGCCGAAGAACCAGCTGACGCTGCTCCGGCAGCCGAGGCGGAGGCAGAAGCCCAGACTGCGGAAGTCGACGTCGTAGCGGGAGAGCCGGTGGCCGAGGACTCGCCGGCGGCGGCCGACGGGTCCACCCAGCCTGCCGCGACTGCGGAAGCCGGCGAGACGGCATCCGAGGCCGAGGAGCCGAAGCCTATCCTGTTGTGGCGTCAGGGTCGTTTCGAGCAGCGCCCACGCCACCGGCACGACAACCGCCGCGACAATCGCCCGCGCAACGGACCGGCCGCGCAGGGCGGCCGGTCCGACGCAACTGGCGAAGCGGCCGGCCAGCCGGGCGGACGCCCGAATGACGGGCGCCGCGACCAGCGCGACGGTGCCGGCAAGCCGCGCTTCGACCGCTCCAAGTTCAAGCCGAGGCCGCCAGGCGAGGCTGGCGAGCGGCGCGAAGGCAGGCCGCAAGGCGAGCGTCCCGACCGCCGCGACGGCAGGCCCGACTGGAAAGGCGGCCGGCAGGATGGCAAGGGCGGCGCGCAAGCCGGC
>NZ_RZOT01000633.1:0-3167 GCF_003999085.1 Mesorhizobium sp. M4A.F.Ca.ET.090.04.2.1 | reverse complement strand
ATGTAACGCGCGGCCTGCTGGCGCTGGCCAATGATTCGTCCGAGCTCGCCGCCGTCATCGCGCACGAGATGGGCCACGTCACCGCCAATCACGGCCTGCAGCGGCAGCAGCTGGAGGCCGAGGAAGGGCTGGCGACCAAGGTGGTGTCGGATGTGCTGGGCGACAGCCCGACAGCCAAGGCGGCGCTGATCCGCGGCAAGCTGAGGCTCGCGCAGTTCTCGCGCAACCAGGAACTGCAGGCCGACGCCATCGGCATCAAGTCGATCGGCGAGGCCGGCTATGATCCTTACGCCGCCGGCCGCTTCCTGCAGTCGATGTCGGCCTATACCGATTTCCGCTCAATCAGCGGCGCCACCGACGCCAGCCTGGACTTCCTGGCGACTCATCCCAACACGCCGCAGCGGATCGATCTTGCCCAGCGCCTTGCCCGCAACTTCGGCCCGCCGGGCATCGGCACGCGCGACCGCGACGCCTTCCTGGCCGGTATTGACGGGCTGCTCTACGGCGACACGCCGGAAGAGGGCTATGTGCGCGGCCAGACCTTCCTGCATCCGGGCCTCGGCGTGTCGTTCACCGTGCCCGACGGCTTCGTCATCGACAATTCGGCCGCGGCGGTGACGGCGACCGGCCCCGGCGACATGGCGATCCGTTTCGACGGCGTTTCGATCGACAAGTCGCGGGCGCTGACCGACTACATCCGCAGCGGCTGGGTGGCCGGCCTCGATGACGCCAGCGTTCACCAGGAAACCATCAACGGCAACGAGGCGGCGGTGGCGCGCGCCGGCGCCGACGGCTGGCAGTTCGACATCGCGGTCATCCGCGCCGGCGGCCAGGTCTACCGGCTGCTGACGGCGGCACCGGCGGCCAGCACTGCGCTTGAGCCGGTGGCGCGCTCGGTCAGCGGCTCGTTCCGCATCCTGAGCGCGGCCGAGAAGGCGGCGCTGAAGCCACTGCATATCCGCGTCGTCACCGTGCAGGCCGGGCAGACCATGGGCTCGCTCGCCGCTCAGATGGTCGGCGTCGACCGGAAGCTCGACCTGTTCAGGGTGCTCAACGCGCTGTCGCCCGGCGCCGCTGTTTCGACCGGCGACAAGGTCAAGATCGTCACTGATAGGTAAGCCTAGGCAGGCAGGAGTCAGGCGGCTGTCGCCAGGAATTCCGGGTTCTGCTCGACCAGCGCGACTTTCAGCTTTTCCATGGCGCGCGCCTCGATCTGGCGCACGCGTTCCTTGGAAATGCCGAGCGCCTCGCCGAGCGCTTCCAGTGTCGCGCCCTCGTCGGTCAGCCGGCGCTCCTCGATGATCCTCAGCTCGCGCGCATTGAGCGCGCCGAGCGCCGCCTTCAGCCACAGCGAGCGGCGCTCGATGTCGATCGTGTCGCCGACGACCTCGTCCGGCAGGGGATCGTCCGAGGTCAGGAAATCCATGCGCTCGGCCGGGCCGGAATCGTCGCCAAGCGGCGCATTGAGCGAGCTGTCGGGCGCGGAGAGGCGCGAATCCATCATCGCCACGTCGGCTTCGGGCACGCCGAGCGCCGCCGACACCTCGCGATAGAGCGAGGCGTTGGAGATCGGCTCGGCGCCATTCGCCAGCCGGGCGCGCAGGCGCCGGAGGTTGAAGAACAGCGCCTTTTGCGCCGAACTGGTGCCGCCGCGCACGATCGACCAGTTGCGCAGGATGTAATCCTGCATCGAGGCTCGGATCCACCAAGTGGCATAGGTCGAGAAACGCACCTCGCGCTCCGGTTCGAAGCGCGCGGCCGCCTCGAGCAGGCCGACATGGCCCTCCTGGATCAGGTCGCCGAGCGGCAGGCCGTAGTGGCGGAACCTCGAGGCCATGGAGATGACCAGCCGCATATGGGCGACGGTGATGCGGTGCAGTGCCTGCTGGTCGTTATCCTCTTTCCAGCGCAAGGCCAGGAGATGCTCCTCCTCGCGCTCCAGATAGGGCGCCTTCATCGCCGCGCGGACCATCGTCCGTCCTGCCGTGTCCTCAATCATGCCGCGCTCCCTTGTCCTGACGTCACGGACATTTCGGTGTCCGATCCCTTCAGCGGCGTCAGCAGCGGTTGAAATGGCGGCGCCGCGCCCTACAAAGCCAAGAACGTGCCATGCAGTGGAATGTTCCGCCGCGACGGCCGGACGGCCTTGTGTTGTCTTGGAGACGAGACAAATGGCCGGAGCGGGAGTTGTAGGCCGTTTCTGGTACGAGTTGGAGAATCTCGTTTCTGGAATGCCATATTTTTGAAATCTGGTTCCTTATTTCGCGCATCTCTATCTGTCAGTTTCCGGCTCTTACACCGCGCCGGGGCACCGGCCAAAACGGGATCACAGAAAAATGAAATGGCTTAAATCGCTCATCATCGCCGGAACGCTGCAGGCTCTGGCGGTCACCGCCGGGCATGCCGGCGCCAATCTCGATCAGATCAAGCAGGCCGGCGTCATCAAGGTCGGCACGGAAGGCACCTATGCGCCCTTCACCTATCATGACGCCTCGGGCGCGCTGGTCGGCTTCGACGTCGAAATCGCCAAGGCGGTCGCGGACAAGCTCGGCGTGAAGGTGGAATTCCTCGAAGGCAAGTGGGATGGCCTGATCGCCGGCCTCGACGCCAACCGCTACGACGCCGTCATCAACGAGGTCGGCATCACCGACGCGCGCAAGGCCAAATATGATTTCTCCGATCCCTACATCGCCTCCAAGGCGGTGCTGATCGTGCGCGGTGACGACACCGAGATCAAGACCTTCGCCGACCTCAAGGGCAAGAAGGCGGCGCAGTCGCTGACCTCCAATTACGGCAAGCTCGCCGAGATCAACGGCGCCGAGCTCGTCGGTACCGACGGCTTCGACCAGTCGATCCAGCTTCTGCTCACCGGCCGCGCCGACGCCACCATCAACGACAGCCTGTCCTTCCTCGATTTCAAGAAGCACAAGCCCGACGCCAATGTGAAGATCGCCGCGCAGGAAGAGAACGCCGACTATTCCGGCGTCATCGTGCGCAAGGGCGATCCGGAACTGGTCGCCGCGATCAACAAGGCGCTGGCCGACATCAAGGCGGACGGCACCTACAAGAAGATCGCCGACACCTATTTCGGCCAGGACGTTTCGCAGTAAATCCGCCTGATCGGGCCGCGAATCGGCCCCAGGACATCGGCGGGCCGCCTTTGTCGG
>NZ_RZOT01000632.1:0-3171 GCF_003999085.1 Mesorhizobium sp. M4A.F.Ca.ET.090.04.2.1 | reverse complement strand
AGCCACAGGAGCACCGCCCACAGCCCGTCCTTCTCGCGCACATGGTTGGAGCCGGTGCCGGCGCTTTCCTCACCGCAGATCGTCGCCATGCCGGCGTCGAGCAGATTGCCGAAGAACTTCCAGCCGGTCGGCGTCTCATAGATGCCGATGCCGAGCTTCTCGGCGACGCGGTCGGCGGCGCCGCTGGTCGGCATCGAGCGGGCGATGCCCTTCAGGCCTTCCTTATAGCCCGGCGCCAGATGCGCGTTGGCGGCAAGCATCGCCACCGAATCCGACGGCGTGACGAAGATGCCCTTGCCGATAATCAGGTTGCGGTCGCCGTCGCCATCGGAGGCAGCGCCGAAATCCGGCGCGTCCGGGCCCATCATCTCGTCATAGAGATGCTTGGCGTGCACCAGGTTCGGATCCGGATGATGGCCGCCGAAGTCCGGCAGCGGCTTGAAGTTGCGGCAGGTGCCGCTGGGCGCGCCGAGCCGGCGCTCGAGGATCTCCTTGGCGTAGGGGCCGGTCACCGCATGCATGGCGTCGAAGCGCATGCGGAAGCCATATTTGAAATTGGCGCGGATGGCGTCGAAGTCGAACAGGCTTTCCATCAGTTCGGCGTAATCGGCGACCGGATCGATCACTTCGACCGCCATGCCGCCGGCCTTGACGGTTCCGATCGTATCGATGTCGATCGCGCCGATGTCGGCGATCTTGAAGCTCGAAATCGTCTTGGTCTTCTCGAAGATCGCGTCGGTGATCTTCTCCGGCGCCGGGCCGCCATTGCCGGCATTGTACTTGATGCCGAAATCCTCGTGCGGACCGCCCGGATTGTGGCTGGCCGACAGGATGATGCCGCCGAAGGTCTTGTATTTGCGGATGACGTTGGAGGCGGCCGGCGTCGAGAGGATGCCGCCCTGCCCGACCATGACCTTGCCGAAGCCGTTGGCGGCGGCCATGGCAATCGCCGTCTGGATGACCTCGCGGTTGTAGAAGCGGCCGTCGCCGCCGATCACCAGCGTCTTTCCCTCAAAACCTTCAAGCGCGTCGAAGATCGACTGGATGAAGTTCTCGGCATAGTGCTCCTGCTGGAACACCGGCACCTTCTTGCGCAGGCCTGAGGTGCCGGGCTTCTGGTCAAGATAGGGTTTGGTGGGGACGGTCCGTATCATGCTTCAGGCAACCCTTTTCGAAAGCAGCAGGCGATAGAGTTCAACATATTTCTCGGCGCTCCTGTCCCAGGAGACATCGGCCTTCATGCCCTGGCGCTGGATCGACGCCCACGCGGTGGGGTTGGCATGCGCGCCGACCAGCCGGTGGACGGCATGGACGAGCGCACCGCCATTGTTCGGCGCGAACTGGAAGCCGGTCGCCACGCCAGCCGACATCGCCGCCTCGTTGGCGTCGATGATGGTGTCGGCGAGCCCGCCGGTGCGGGCGACGACCGGCACGCAGCCATAGCGCAGGCCGTAAAGCTGGGTCAGTCCGCAGGGCTCGAAGCGCGACGGGATGACGATGGCGTCGCAGCCGCCCTGCATGATGTGGGAGAGCGCCTCATCATAGCCGACGACGACGCCGATGCGGCCGCGATGGCGGGCGGCGGCGGCAAGCAGCGCGCCTTCGAGGCCGGCATCACCGGAGCCCAGGATTGCCAGGCGCGCGCCGGCCGCGACGATGCCGTCGACGGCCGCCGCCAGTATGTCCATGCCTTTCTGCCAGGTCAGCCGGCTGACGACGCAGACGATCGGACTGTCGTCACTCTCGAGATTGAAACGGTCCTCCACCGCCTTGCGGTTCTTGGCCCGCGCAGCAAGCGTCTCGGCCGAATAGTTGGCCACAAGATGCTTGTCGGTCTCGGGATTCCAGATGTCGACATCAATGCCGTTGACGATGCCGTGGAGATCGATGGCGCGCATGTTGATCAGGCCGTCGAGACCCATGCCGAATTCCGGCGAGCGGATCTCCTGCGCGTAGGTCGGGCTCACCGTGGTGATTGCCCAGGCGGCCTGCAGGCCAGCCTTGAGATAGCCGACGCCGCCATAATATTCGACGCCGTCGAGCGCCATCGCCACGCCCGGCAGGCCGAGCTCGCCGAAGATGCCGGCGCCGAACTGGCCCTGGAAGGCGAGGTTGTGCACGGTGATCAGCGACGGCACGCCGACGGCCTTGCCGTAGCGCATATAGGCAAGCGCCATCGCCGACTGCCAGTCATGGGCATGCACGATGTCGGGCTGATAGCCTGAGATGGCGCCACCGGCGATGTCGCCGCCGACTTGGCTGAGCGCCGCGAAGCGCCGCCAATTGTCAGGCCAGTCGGCGCCGGTGGCGTTACCATAAGGGCCGCCCGGGCGGTCGAACAGATGCGGAGCGTCGAGTACGAAGAGGTCGAGCCCGGCGATCTGAACCGCATGGATGGAGGCTTTGCCGCCCTGCAGCAGCGGGTACTGGTAGACGGCCTTCTTTTTCTTGAAGGCGGCCATCACCTGGGGGTAGCCGGGGATGAGGGTGCGCATCGCCACGCCCTTGCCGGCCAGCGCGATCGGCAAGGCGCCGGTCACGTCGGCAAGCCCGCCGGTCTTGATCAGCGGGAAGATTTCGGGCGTGACCGACAGAACCTGCATGCGCCTGACGATTCCTGTCTACAGTTTGAGCTTGTCGATCATGTCCTGGGTGACAAGGCAAATGCCCTTCTCCGAGACGCGGAAGCGCTTGGCGTCAAGGGCGGCATCCTCGCCGACCACCAGCCCTTCCGGGATGCGCACGCCGTGGTCGATGACGACGCGCTTCAGCCTGGCGTTGCGGCCCACATGCACGTCCGGCAGCATGACGACTTCTTCCAGCGTCGAATAGGAGTTGATGCGCGCGCCGGTGAAGATCAGGCTTCGCTTCAGCGTCGCGCCGGAGACGATGCAGTCGCCCGAGACCAGCGAGGAAACCGCGGAGCCGCGCCTGCCATCCTCGTCATGCACGAACTTTGCCGGCGGCTTCAATTCGGCATAGGTCCAGATCGGCCAGTCGCGGTCGTAGAGGTCGAGCTCGGGAGTGACGTCGGTCAGGTCGATGTTGGCTTCCCAATAGGCGTCGACGGTGCCGACGTCGCGCCAATAGGCCTCGTTCTCGGCGGTCGAGCGCACGCAGGACTTGGCGAAGCGGTGCGCGATCGCCTTACCGTGCTGGACGATATAGGGG
>NZ_RZOT01000631.1:0-3181 GCF_003999085.1 Mesorhizobium sp. M4A.F.Ca.ET.090.04.2.1 | reverse complement strand
GCACGATCGTATCCGAAGGGGTAGACTTCCAGGTTCCGGGCAGCGGCCGGACCGGCACGCCTTCGTGCGCGGCGACCATGAATTCATGCCAGGCCTGCGCCGGCAGCGCGCCGCCGGTGACCTTCTTCATCCCGCTGCCGTCGTCATTGCCGAACCAGACGCCGGTGGTCAGGTTGGCGGTGTAGCCGACGAACCAGGCGTCGCGCGAATTCTGGCTGGTGCCGGTCTTGCCGGCCGAGGGCCAGGCGAAAGCCGCCTTCTTTGCGGTGCCGATTTCGACCGTGCCGGTCATCATCGAGTTCATCATGCCGACGATCTCTTGCTTGACGACGCGTGGCGCGTTGCCGCCATTGTTGTCGTAGAGCACCTTGCCGCCAGCCGTGGTGACGCGGCGGATGAAATGGATGTCCGGCTTGTAGCCGCCATTGGCGAACGGCACATAGGCCGAGGTCAGCTCCAGCGGCGTCACTTCCGAAGTGCCGAGCGCGATCGAGGTGTTCGACTGCAGATCGGACTGGATGCCCATGCGGTGAGCGGCCTCGACCACCGCGTCGGGCCCGACCTCCATGGTGAGCTGGGCGGCGACCGAGTTCAGCGATTTCGCCAGCGCCGTCGCCAGCGTCACCTTGCCGAAGTATTTACCGCCGTAATTGTCCGGCGTCCACTTGCCGATCTTGATCGGTGCGTCGTTGCGCACGCTGTCCGGCGTGCGACCGGCCTCGAGCGCTGCCATGTAGACGAAGGGCTTGAAGGCCGAGCCCGGCTGGCGGCGCGCTTCCGAGGCGCGGTCGAACTGGCTGGTCGAATAGTCATAGCCGCCGACCATAGCGCGCACCGCGCCGGAATCGTCGATCGATACCAGCGCGCCCTGCGTGACGTTGAGCTTCTTGCCGCTCTCGTCGATCAGCCGCCGGATCGACTGTTCGGCAAGCTTCTGCAAGGTGAGATCGACCGTCGTGTCGACGACGATATCGCCGCGCACGTCGCCGATCAGGTCGGGCAGTTCGCCCATGATAGTGTCGGCGACGTAGTTTTCCGATCCGGTCCAGTAGGACGGCGCGCGCGTCGCCGGCGCGCTCATCGCGCTCGTCAGTTCCTTGGCGCCGATCTTGCCCTCGTCGCGCATGGCGGCGAGCACCAGCTGCGCACGCTCCTCGGCCGCCTTCGGGTCGCGCGCCGGCGACAGCCGCGACGGCGCCTTGAGCAGGCCCGCCAGAAGCGCCGCCTCGGAGAGCGTCACGTCACGCGCGCTCTTGCCGAAATAGCGCCGCGAGGCCGCTTCGACGCCATAGGCGCCCGAGCCGAAATAGACCCGGTTGAGGTACATTTCGAGAATCTGGTCCTTGGTGTGCTTGTGCTCCAGCCACAGCGCCAAAAGTATTTCCTGCACCTTGCGCTCCAGCGTGCGGTCGGGCGTCAGGAACAGGTTCTTGGCCAGCTGCTGCGTCAGCGTCGAGCCGCCCTGCGAGAAATGCCCGCCAAGCACATTGGTGACCATGGCGCGCGTCAGCCCGATCGGATCGATGCCGAAATGCGAATAGAAGCGGCGATCCTCGATGGCGACGACGGCCTCGGGGATGTAGGGCGACATCTCGTGCAGGCCGACGGCCTCGCCGCCGCTCATGCCGCGATTGGCGATCAGCTGTCCGTCGACCGAAACGATCTTGATGTTGGGGGCGCGGTCGGGGATCGACCAGGTGGTCGCTGCCGGCATCTTGGCGCCGTAATAGACGACGATGCCGGCCACCGCGATGCCGCCCCAGATGGCCAGCACGAAGCACCAGTAGGCCAGCCGGGCGAGAATGCCGAACAGGCCGCGCCGGCTGCGGTCGCGCCCGCGCCGCGACGACTTCCTGGCCGGTTTGCGTCTGGCGGCGGATTTGCGACTGCCCGGCACGACGCGATCCTCCTCGCTCACCGAGAACCCGGCCGGGGATTTCGCCTGGGGCGGCCCGTCGAAGCTCGGTTCGATGCGACTGTCTCTGCGGTTCGCCATGCGCTGCGCTTAATATCCCGGTGCTAATGGCGCTCGGGTGCAGACTAGATGCGGCGATTTAAGGGCGCGTTAAAGCAGGGTTTATGCAGGCTTTTGAAATTCCTTACGATTTTCTAAATCCGTTACCGCTGCGGGACCGACGACAGTGCTAAGCCATAAACTGGCGATTGCCGCCGACGAGTAGCCGATGTGTGGCGGAGAGCGTTCGCCAGCGAAGCGCTCCAGCAGAAACATCTACGTCTGCCCGCTGACGGTCCGGCTTCGTGTGCCAGAGATCAACTCGTCAAGATGAGCGGATTGCATGTTGCTCAGCCCGGCGAGTACGAACCGCGCACCGTCGCGCGCCAGCTTCTTGGGATCTCGATCAGGCCGTTCGTCCGCGTACTGGATGTGTGCGATCGTCACGTTTGCGATCAGGATGCGTATGAGCACCGGATCCGTGGCAACGAACTCGCCCGCCTCTATGCCCTGGCGGACAAGTTTCTCCAACGCGAGGTAGAGGGATTCGAGCTTGGCGGCCCAGTGCGCCAATTCCGGCGCACGCAATATATCGCTGCTGTAGAGTTCGGATAGCGAGAGCGGCAGGCTCAGTAGCGTCTCGAGATCCCAGACCAGATAGTCATGAAGTCTCGCTGCCGCCGATCCAGATGCGTTCGCTGTCCTTTCCGCGACGACCACCGCATTGTCGAGGCTGAGAGAAAACAGCGCCTCGAGTATCGCCTGCTTGTTTGCGAAATGGTGAAACAGCGATGGCTGCCTGATGCCTACCGCAGCCGCGATCTGTCGTGTCGAGGTGGCCCGATATCCGTGGCGGCGGAAGAGCGCGCTGGCTTCCATGAGGATTCGTCGCCGGGTGTCGTTTGGCGCGAACTGATCCCAGTTTTGATCACTTGCTCCGATAGTCTGATCTGCCTTGCTCGCCATACCTCGTTCCCGGCCGATCGACGCCCCAATGCAGGATATCGGATCGGCTGTAGTGACCCGTTACGTCGAGATCGTGTTTGAACGCTATGGTCTGCGCAAGGTCAAGGTCACAGATGACGGGCGCGTCACCGAAGACCGGACCGACCAGGTATTCGCCATCGGGCCCGATGACCCCCGATCCTCCGGGAAACGAAGCGTCTCCCCCCGTCCCCTTTTCATAGGCCGCCCGCAGGTCCGGCAGCACGGCCTCCACAGGAAGAT
>NZ_RZOT01000630.1:0-3187 GCF_003999085.1 Mesorhizobium sp. M4A.F.Ca.ET.090.04.2.1 | reverse complement strand
GTTCGGCCCGGGCATCTGGAAAATCCGCACCGTCGACCAGTTCTTCGCCCGCCCCGAGCTGATCGGCCTCGCGGTCGCGGCGATCATCCCCGTCATTTTGTTCTGGGCGTTCGCGGCGATGGTGCGCCGGGCCCAGGAGATGCGCATTGCGGCGCAGTCGATGACGGAAGTGGCCTTCCGCCTGGCCGAGCCGGAGAACCTTGCCCAGGACCGCGTCATGATGATCGGTCAGGCCGTGCGCCGCGAGGTGGCGGCGATGGGCGAAGGCATCGAACGCACGCTGGCGCGTGCCGTCGAGCTGGAAACGCTGGTGCACAGCGAAGTCAACCAGATCGAGCGGTCCTATTCGGAGAACGAAGCCCGCATCCGCTCGCTGGTCGACGGTCTCGGCAGCGAGCGCGAAGCCGTCGTCACCCATGCCGAGCGCGTCCGCGCCTCGATAGCCAGCGCGCATGAGACGCTTAGGGACGAGATCGGCTCGGCCAGCGACATCATCCGCGACTCGATCCTCAATGCCTCGACCAAGCTGTCGATGACGATCAACAATTCCGGCGACACGCTGATCGACCGCATCAACGAGAGCTCGATGTCGATCTTCGATTCTGTCGAAGGCCGGCTCGATACGATCACCGACCGGCTGTCGACCTCGGGCGAGGCCTTCGCCAGCCTGCTCGATACGCGTATCGCCAAGCTGACCGACACCACCGACGGCCTCACCCGGTCGCTGACCGACCTGCTCGACGACCGCACCAGCGGCATGGTTTCGCTGCTCGGCGGCGCCGCTCGCACGCTGAGCTCCGAGTTCGAAAACAGCCTCAGCGGCATAGAGCGCACGCTGGCCGAGCGCGGCCAGGCTTTGATCAGCGAATTCCAGACCCGCGCCGAAGCGCTCGACACCGGCACTCAGAAACTCAACGCCGCGCTCGAGGCGCGCGCGCGCCAGATCAACGAGACGCTGGTCGAACGCGCACGCGAGATCGCCCACACTTTCGCCGAGAGCAAGGACCAGCTGTCGGCGATGATCGACCAGGGCAAGACCCAGATCGGCGCGGACATGGCCGACATCGTCTCGTCAACCTCCTCCATGCTCGAGGCCCGCGCCAGCGACTTCGCCGGCCGCATGGAAGCCGCCCGCCATGTCGTGTCGCGTTCCTTCGACAGCGACATCCAGCGGCTCGCGGATGCCCGCGTCGGCATCGAGGAAGCGGTGGAGAACCACAGCCGCAAGCTCTCGGAAAGCCGTGACCGCATGGCTGCCGCCATGCAGGCCGACCTGGCGACGTTCGCCGAAAGCCGCGCCGGAATCGATGCAGCCGTGACCGACCAGGTGCAGAAGCTGGCGGAAGGCCGCAACCTTATCGCTCGCGCGCTGGAAGAGGATCTGCGCAAGGTCAACGAATCGCGCGCCGCCATCGACGCATCGCTCGGCAGCCATCTGGAGCAGCTCGAAGAGGGTCGCAACCGGCTTGCCCAGGCTTTGAATGAAGACTCAGGAAAACTCGTGCAAGCCCGTACGATCATTGATGAAATGGTTGCCGGGCATGTCGGGAAGCTCGCCGAGGGGCGCAACATTCTGTCGCGTGCCCTGGAAGCCGATCTCAGCAAGCTGGCCGACAGCCGCGCCAGCATTGATGGGCTGGTCGCCGGCCAGGTCGAGAAGATCGGCGAAGGCCGCTCCGTGCTTGCCAAGGCGCTCGAGACCGACATCATCGGCATCAGGAACCTGATCGAGACCCACTCCGCCAAGCTCGCCGAAGACAGGGGTGAGCTCAGCCGTTCGCTGGAGAGCGACCTGTCGGGCATCAGGAACCTGATCGAGGGTCATTCCGTCAGGCTGGCCGACGACCGCAGCTTGCTGTCGCAGACGCTCGAAGCCGACCTCGCCAAGCTGGCGGAGGGCCGGGCCAGCATCGACGGGCTGGTCGCAGGCCAGGTCGAAAAGCTCGCCGAGGGCCGCGATATCCTCAAGCGCGCGCTCGAGGCCGATATCAGCACGATCAAGGGCGCCATCGCCGGTCATTCCGAGCGGGTCGCGGAAGAGCGCAGCCAGCTATCCAAGGCCCTGGAAGCCGATCTGCAGAACGTCAACAGCCTGATAGCGGATCACACGAACCGGCTCGTCCAGGATCGCTCGACGCTGTCGCAGGCCCTGCAGGACGACCTGCAGAACGTGAACGGCATCATGGCCGATCACCAGAACCGGCTGGTCCAGGACCGTTCGACGCTGGCCAAGGCGCTTGAGGACGACCTCGCCAAGCTGGCTGAGAGCCGCTCCAGCATTGACGGGCTGGTCGCCGGCCAAGTCGAGAAGCTTGCCGAGGGCCGCGATATCCTCAAGCGCGCCCTGGAAGCCGATCTCAACACGATCCGCAGCGCGATTGCCGACCAGTCGCAGAAACTCACCGACAACCGCGCGGAATTCGCACGCGTGCTGGAAGCCGATCTGGAGAACGTCAACGGCCTTCTCCAGGGCCACAGCGACAGGCTTGCCCAGGATCGATCGGCGCTTTCCAAGGCGCTCGAGGACGATCTCGCCAAGCTGGCCGAGAGCCGCTCCAGCATCGACGGGCTGGTCGCTGGCCAGGTCGAGAAGCTTGCCGAGGGTCGCGATATCCTCAAACGCGCCCTGGAAGCGGACCTGCAGAAGCTCGCCGCGGGCCGCAGCGAGATCGACGACATCATCGCCGGTCATGTTGGCAAGCTGGCCGAAGGCCGAGACATGCTGTCCCGTGCGCTGGAAGACGATCTGGCGAAGCTCGTCGACACGCGCAAGGACGTCGACCGTTCGCTGTCCGGCCATATCGACCAGATCGCAGCCAGGAGCGGCGACATCTCGGCATCGATCGCCGCCGATGTCGAGAAGATCGAACAGGCCTTCAACCGGCAGACCGGCATCATCGAGGAACGCGCCGGAACCATGGAACGTGCGCTGTCGACCGGCGTCGACAATGTCCGCAACGTGCTGGAGAAGAGCGCGGTCTTCGTCGCCGGCGCCCTGCGCGAGAAGGTCATGGAGGTCACCAGCGTCCTGCACGAACAGGCGGGGCAGGCCTTCAGCGATGCCGACCGCAAGATCGCCGAACGCGCAGAACAGACCTCGTCGGCCCTGCTCGCCAGGGCCGAGGACATCGCGCGCGCCTTCGAGGACGCCGATCGCCGCCTGCATGCGCGTGCAGAGGACACCACC
>NZ_RZOT01000062.1:0-16146 GCF_003999085.1 Mesorhizobium sp. M4A.F.Ca.ET.090.04.2.1 | reverse complement strand
TGACCTGCAGACGCACGTCGTCGAGACCGTTGGTGGTGTCTTCCTTGATGGTGATGCCGAGCGCATCGGCGGTCGGCTTGAAGAAGGCCTTGGTCTGCGCCTCCTGATAGGTGCCGCCCCATGAGGCGACGGTGATGGTGTCGGTGGCCGACGCCGGGACGGCAACCGAGGCCAGCAGCCCCGCCACCGCTAGACTTCCAATGCAACGCAGCTTCGTCATTTTCGCTTCTCCAGCCGGTGTTCCCATTATCGTTGATTTGGTATGCGAATTTGTATACAATTTTGAGTGTAATTCGCTGGAAGCCGATGTCAACACGCGCCATGACGTATTTTGGCGACGAAAGATTGAGGCCAAGGCCGGAGCCCTTGCTCTGCTCGAAACGGTCCTGTTTCAAGCAAGCGCCAAAAGGCCTTAAACTGCGAAACCACGACAGACCGTTGGAGGCGGGACGCTTGAGCAAGGAAAGAAAGAACACGCTGCGCGATTCGGTGTTCGAGAAGCTGAAGGCGCTGATCATCACCGGCCAGATCCCGCCCGGCTCCCGCGTCACGGAGACCGACATGGCCGAGCGCCTGAAGGTCAGCCGCACGCCGGTGCGCGAGGCCTTCAACCGGCTGGAGCGTGACGGCCTGGTGATCGGCCGCCCGCGCCAGGGCTATGTCGTGGCGGAGTTCAACCTGACCATGTTCCGCGAGGCCTTCGACATCCGCGAATTGCTCGACGGGCGCGCGACCGAACTGGCCGCGGCCACCGCCACCGCCGCCGACAAGACGAGGCTGCGCGCGATTCTTGCCGAATGCGAGCGGCTGGCCGCGATCCCCGACCGCAGCACCAGGGAGCAGTTCGAGGAATTGCAGGTCGGCATCGATTTGCACCGCGTGATTGCCGAAATCGGCGGCAACGAAATGCTGCACGGCATGCTCTGCGTCATACTCGACAAATGCCAGCAATATGTGTGGACAGAGCTCCTGTGGCTGGACGAGTGGAAGGTCACCCGCGAGGAACATACCGGCATCGTCGAAGCGATCTGCGCCGGCGACGTGGCCCTGGCGGGCGATCGCGCCCGCGCCCATGTGCGTGGGTCGCGTGAGAACATCCTGCGCCTGCTACAGGCCAAGTCCGACTATCAGGGTTTTTTCGCCAAGGCGTCGTGAGCCAAGCGGTCAATTGGTAAGCAAAGGGCAACTGGCGCCACGCCGCAGCCTGATGTGCGCCACGTCGCCGACGCTGAATTGAAAACCGTCAGCGCGGCGCGGAGCATCGATGATGATGGATGTCCCCTGCCCCAGTTCGGCGTGGAGGCGCAGCGTGCGGCCATGAAAGACAACGCCGCTTACCCGCGCCGGCGCGGTGCCGTCGGCGGCCTCGGTGGTCGCCAAAAGGTCCTCAGGACGCACGCCGATGGTGCGTGTGTCTCCGGCGGCCGGCGCCTCGCCGGTGTCGGATACAGCTTCCAACGCCAGCTCGCCAGCCGCAAAGCGCAGGCGCTCGCCATCGCAGCCGACGAAGCGCGACTGCAGGAGGTTCATGGTGCCGATGAAGGAGGCGACGAACTTCGTCGCAGGGCGGTCGTAGAGAATCGCCGGCGGCGCGATCTGCTCGATGAGGCCCTTGTTCATGACGACGATGCGGTCGGAGATCGACAGCGCCTCGGTCTGGTCATGGGTGACCATGACGAAGGTGGTGCCGAGGCGGGATTGCAGCCGCTTCAGCTCGACCTGCATCTGCTCGCGCAGATGCGCGTCAAGCGCCGACAGCGGCTCGTCGAGCAACAGAACGCGCGGCTGGCAGACGATGGCGCGGGCAAGCGCGACGCGCTGGCGCTGGCCGCCGGAGAGTTCGAAAACGCGGGCGCCGAGCTTGTCGGCAAGGCCGACCATGTCGAGCGCCTCGCCGACGCGTTTCGCCTGCTCGGCGCCGGACAGCCCGCGTAGCGACAGGCCGAAGCCGACATTCTCTGCGACGTCCATGTGCGGGAAGAGCGCATAGTCCTGGAAGACGGTATTGACCGGGCGATCGAAGGGCCTCAGGCCCGTTATGTCGCGGCCCTCAAGCAGAACATTGCCGCTGGTCGGGCTCTCGAAACCGGCAATGACGCGCAGGCTGGTGGTCTTGCCGCAACCGGACGGGCCGAGCAGGGTCAGGAACTCACCCGGAGCGATATCTAGCTCGACGGCGTCGAGACCAACCACACCACCCGGAAAGACCTTTGAGACCTTCTGCAATCGAACGAGCGCATCAGGCGCCATCGCGCACCTCGGAGGGTTTTGTCGTGTTGACCCAAAGGATCTCGCAGCGCTCGGCGCCGGGGTTGCGGAAGGCATGCAGCAGCGTGCTCTTGAAGGCAAAGCTGTCGCCGGCCTTGAGCACGTAGGAGGTTGCGTCCACCACCAGTTCGACCTCGCCGGCCATCACGAAGCCGAACTCATGGCCTGCATGGGCGTAGGCCTCGGCCGTTCCGCCGCCGGCCTCGACGCTCACCAGCATGCCGGTGAGCGTCGCGGCAGGCGGCGACAGCAGCGCCTTGGCGATGCCTTCCGACTTGACGGGGATCTGCCGCCGCTTGTCGGCGCGCACGCAGTAGAGATCATTGACCGCCTCATTGCCGTCGGCGATCAGTGCCGACGGTTCGATGTCTAGCGCGGCTGCAAGCGGCCAGATCACCTTGACGCGCAGCGATGACATGCCGCGCTCGATCTGGCTGAGCGCGCCTATCGAAATGCCGGCTTTTACCGCAAGCTCGGCCAGCGACAGCTTGCGCTCCAGCCTGAGCGCCCGCACGCGCCGGCCGACGCGCACATCGGCATCGTCCTTCGGCTTCTCGGCCGATTCGTCAAAAACATCCATGCGTTAGTCCTTGTTTGGTCTCTTTACCGGTGCGGCGCAGCGCCGCCAGCCTCCCCTTCTCCCCTTGTGGGAGGAGGTGTCGCCGAAGGCGACGGATGAGGGGTGTTCCAGCTTGGCAACGACGGCGATCCGTCCAACACCCCTCATCCGTCTCGGCGCTGCGCGCCGATCCACCTTCTCCCACAAGGGGAGAAGGTGGAGCCGCAGCTTACCCCCCGGCCTTCACCTTCTCGAACATCTTGGCGACGTCGTCATTCTGCTTCATCGGCCCGGTGAAGATCGTGGTCTTCAGCATCACTTCCGGATCCGACGGCAGTTGCAGCTTGTCCAGTTCGTCCTTCGCCACGCCGGCGAAAGCTGTGCTCAGCGAACTGCCGTAGCCATAGGACTGGATCAGATACTTGCCCGAGTCGGCGTCCAGCCGGCTGTTGATGAAGTCATAGGCGAGATCGACGTTCTTGGCGTCCTTCAGCATGACGAAGCCGCAGGACCAGGTCAGCATGCCCTCCTTCGGCTTCATGAACTCGACCGGCACGCCCTGTTTCTTCAGCGATGTGGCCGACGCGTTCCAGGTCATGGCGGCGACGAGCTGGCCGCTTGCCAGCGCCTGTTCGACCGAGGTCATGTCGGTGGTGTAGCTGGACAGCAGCGGCCGCTGCTCGCGCAGCTTCTCCGCCACCTTGTCCATCTGCTCCGGAGTCATGTCGAAGGGGTTCACGCCGGCGAGCAGTGCCGCGACGATCGGCGTGTCATGCACGGCGTCGATGGTCGCCATGCGACCGGCATACTGCTTGTCCCACAGAAGCTTCCAGCTCGCCTCGGGGTTCTTCACCAGATCGGTGCGGTAGAGGATCGAGGTGTTGCCCCAGTCCCACGGCACCATCCAGACCTTGCCGTCGCCGGCCTGGATGTCGGGCAGGTTCTTGAACACCGGGAAGATTGAATCCCAGTTCTTGATGCGCTTGGTGTCGATCGGCTGCAGCAGGCCTTCCTTGTTCCAGCGCGCCACCTTGTCGTAGCAGGGGTGCGCGATGTCCGGCCGGAAGCCGGCCTTGACCTTGGTGAAGGCGTCGTCGTCGTCGCCGAAGATCGAGGCCTCGACGCCGTCCGGATGGGCCGCGAGGAAGCTCTTGTTGAAGTCGGGCAGTTCGTAGCCGGACCATGTGAAATACTGCAGCTTGTCGGCGGCAAAGGCGACAGTCGACGACAGCGCGAGCGCCAGGGCCGTAAGGCCGGCGCGGGTCTTGTGTCCGGTGATCGATTTCAGCTGGAATGTCATTTTCGTTCTCCTCTCTTTCGTTGTTGTGGTTCAGGCTGGATTGGCGGCGGCTGGCCGGCGCGCAGCGCCAAGGCCGCGGTGGCGCAGGATTTCGGCAGTGCCGGCAATGATGAAGGACACGGCCAGGATCACCGTTCCGAGCGCCATGACGATCGGCAGCGAGCGCGGGAAGCGCAGCTGGCTCCAGATGTAGAGCGGCAGCGTCGGCTCGGTGCCGGCGAGGAAGAAGACGACGATGAACTCGTCGAAGGAGATCAGGAAGGCAAGCATGAAGGCCGACAGCACGGCCGGCACACTCAGCGGCAGCATGACGCGTCGGAACGTCGTCCAGTCGGACGCGCCGAGGTCGAGCGCCGCCTCGCGGATGGTCTTCGGGATGGCGGCGAAGCGGCTGCGCATGACGACCACTGTCGTCGGCAGCGCGACCAGGATGTGGCCGAGCACGATGGCGACGCGCGACGGGCCGAGGCCGATCAGATTGACCAGGATCAGCAGCGAGATGCCGACGATGACGCCGGGAATCAGGATCGGCAGCCGCGCGATGGCGCTGATCGTGGCGGCGAGCGGCGAGCGGCCGAAGAGGTCCATATAGGACACGGTGATGCCGCAGAGCGTAGCGCCTGAAGCGGCGATGACGCCGATCACCAGGCTGTTGGCGAGTGCCCCCGACAAGACCGGATTGCCGTAGAGCGTCTCGTACCATTCAAGCGTGAAGCCCTGCAGCGGAAACGCAGCCTGGATGGAATTGTTGAAGGAAAACAGCGGGATCAAAAGCACCGGCAGATAGAGGAAGGCCAGATAGCCAAGCACGTAGAGGCCGAGCCAGCGGCCGCCTGTGTCGGTCCCGGTGCGCGTCGCGCTCATGTGCGGCTGCCAAATCTGCGGTCGGCGCCGCGCGCGACCAGCACCACGCACAGGATGACCAGCATGACGCAGACGGAAAGTGCGGCGCCGAACGGCCAGTCATTGGCCTTGCCGAACTGCGACTGGATCAGCGTGCCGATCATGGTGCTGGCCGGGCCGCCGACCATGGCCGGCGTGACGTAGTCGCCGACCGTCGGCACGAAGACGACGAGGGCCGCCGCCAGCACGCCCGGCATTGAATTCGGCAGCACGACGCGGCGGAACGCGGTGAACGGACGGGCGCCGAGATCGGAGGCGGCTTCGAGCAGCGATTTCGGGATCGTGTCCAGCGCGACGTAGATCGGCAGGATGGCGAACGGCGCGTAGGCGTGCGCAAGCGTGACCACCACCGCCGCCGGCGTGTTGAGGAAGGCCAGCGTCGGCTCCGACCAGAGGCCGCTTTCGATAAAGGCCGAGTTGAGCACGCCATTGTAGGCAAGCACGATCTTCCAGGCGAAGACGCGCAGC
Organism: Mesorhizobium sp. M4A.F.Ca.ET.090.04.2.1; assembly: GCF_003999085.1. Classification (NCBI taxonomy): domain Bacteria; kingdom Pseudomonadati; phylum Pseudomonadota; class Alphaproteobacteria; order Hyphomicrobiales; family Phyllobacteriaceae; genus Mesorhizobium; species Mesorhizobium sp. M4A.F.Ca.ET.090.04.2.1. The sequence continues at coordinate 10,648 of NZ_RZOT01000062.1, read as the reverse complement.
AGGTAGCTTGTCCAGAACGGCAGCGTCACCAGGAAGAGCAGCAGGCCGCGGCGGCGTCCGGCATGGAAGGCGAGGTAGTAGGCGACGGGATAGGCGGTCACCACGGTCACCAGCGTCACAAGGCCGGCGATCACCAGCGAGCGCAGCGTCACCGTCCAGTAGAGCGGATCGGTCGCCACGGTGACGAAGTTCGCGGCGGTCAGGCCGACGCCGAGCAGCGAGCCGTCATTGCCTCGGAAGGCAAGGAAAATCACCAGGCCGAGAGCGAAGAGGATCAGGAAGAAGGTGACCAGTCCGCCCGGCAGCAGCATGGCGAGGCGGAACACCGGCGAAGCGCGAGTTTCCGGCAATGGCTGACTTGCTGCGATGGCCGACATCGATCTGCCCGTCGGAATTATGAAATCGACTTAGATTTTTTCATATTCGTGAAACTGTCAAGCTGAATCGCGCGGTGGCCGGAATGTGTTCAGCGAAGTCAGCGCTCCAACGCGTCGAGCATCCGGTACCAGGCGATCGTCGCGGCAACGCCGACCTGCCGGAAGGCGTGGAACGGGATCGGCCTGATCGGCGACAGCGGGAACGGCAGTTGCCGCGCATCGCCGCTCGCCAGGTAGCTTGCCATGCGCTTGCCGAGCGCGCTCATCAGGCCAACGCCCCTGCCCTGGCAGCCGACGACGGCAAGCAGGCCTTTTTCGGGCTCGTGGACGTGTGGCAGGTGATCCGGCGTCATCGCCACGCGGCCGAACCAGCGTTTCTCGATCGCGACGCCGGCAAGCGCCGGATAGAGACGGATCAGGGCACGTTCCAGATGCGCCCAGTCCGCAGCGCTGGAGGGCAGCGCCATGCGCCCGCGCCCGCCGAGCACTAGGCGACCGTCGGCGCTTCTGCGATAGTAGACGAGGATGCGGCGCGAGTCCGACACCGCCTGCCCGCCCGGCAGGATGCCAGCGCCAACATCGGCCGGCAGCGGCGCAGTGGCGATCTGGAAGGAGTGCAGCGGCACGATGGTCCGCGCGAGGCCAGGCAGAACGCCATCGGTGTAGGCGTTGGTGGCAAGCACGACCGCCCTCGCCCGCACCTCAGCGCCGCTTTCGGTCGAGATCCGCCAGAGACCGGCGTCCTTGGCGAGCTTCACCACCTTCTGCCGTTCGGCGATCCCGACGCCAGCGGCAGCAGTGACCCGCGCCACTTCCACCGTATAGGCTAGTGGATCGACGACGCCGGCGCGGCGGTCGAGCCAGCCGCCGAGATAGCCCTGGGCGCCAGTCATGGCCGCGATCTCGGCCTGGCTGAGCAGTTCGACGTCGGCGCCACGTGCCCGCCACTGGCGATCCCGGTTTGCTGCCGCAGTCAAAGTGGTCTCGGTGTGCGCGGCTTGGATCCAGCCGTTGCGGGTGAACGGCACCGCCAGCTTCTCGTCGCCGATCAGGTCGAACACCGCATCGGCTGTCGAGGCGGCAAAATTGACCAGCGCCTCGCCGCGCTCCTTGCCGAAATGCTCGACCAGCCATTCCGGATCGTATTTCAGGCCGGGGATGACCTGACCGCCATTGAGACCCGAGGCGCCCTCCCCGATCGCTCCGGCCTCCAGCACCTGGACGGCGAGACCCTGCCGCGCGGCATGGAGCGCGGTAGAAAGGCCCATGATGCCGCCGCCGACGATGACCGCATCGATCGGCCCGGCTGGCGTTTGCGGCTGCAACGCGAACACCGTCTTGGGCTTTTGCCAGATCGGGTCCGAAAACAGCTTGGGCAAGGATCACCTGGGAGATGCAATGGGCTTGTGAAAATCCTATTGTTGATTTCACGGATTTGAAAGTGCGTTCGATTGTGCCAGCCGGCCCGTGGCTGCGGACCGCGCTCGCCCTGGCACACAAATGATCCCGTTGGCGGGATGGACGTCTCGACCAAATCCGGGGAAAGTGCCGCGCGCCAAAGAGAGGACCGAAGCCATGACCGACCCGACCCGCCTGCCCGCCGACGGCCTCTTCATCGGCCGCGCCAGGACCAGCGAAACGGCCTATCCGCTGGTGGTCACGGTGCGCGACGGCATGGTCTTCGACATCACCTCGAGCGCGGCGCCGACCGTGCGCGACCTCTGCGAGTTGCCAGACCCGGCTGGCTATGTTCGCTCCGCCAATGGCAAGCCGATCGGCGCGCTTGAAGACATCACCGCCAACAGTTTCGAGGCAGAGCGCGACGCGAAGAAGCCCTTCCTGCTCTCGCCCGCCGACCTGCAGGCGGTGAAGGCTTCCGGCGTCACCTTTGTGGTCAGCCTGCTCGAGCGCGTCATCGAGGAACAGGCGCGCGGCTCGGCGGAGAAGGCCGATGCCATCCGTGCCGACATCGCCGGGCTGATCGGCCACGACCTCTCCAAGCTGAAGCCCGGCTCGCCGGAAGCGATGGAAATCAAGGCCAAGCTGATCCAGCGCGGCGCCTGGTCGCAATATCTGGAAGTGGGCATCGGTCCGGACGCCGAGATCTTCACCAAATGCCAGCCGATGGCGTCGGTCGGCTTCGGCGCCGATGTCGGCCTGCATCCCGTGTCCACCTGGAACAATCCGGAGCCGGAGATCGCCATGATCGCCGACAGCACCGGCCGGATCGTCGGCGCCACGCTCGGCAACGACGTCAATTTGCGCGACGTCGAGGGCCGCTCGGCGCTGCTGCTCGGCAAGGCCAAGGACAACAATGCCTCGGCAGCGCTCGGTCCGTTCATCCGGCTGTTCGACGAGACGTTTTCCATTGCCGATGTGAAGCGCGCCACGGTGCGGCTCAGCGTCGAGGGCGAGGACGGGTTCTCGCTGGAGGGCGCAAGCTCGATGGCCGAGATCAGCCGCTCGCCGGAGGAGTTGGTCAAGGCAGCGATGGGGCCGCATCACCAGTATCCCGACGGGTTGGCGCTCTATCTCGGCACCATGTTCGTGCCGTCGAAGGATCGCGGCGAGAAGGGCAAGGGCTTTACCCACAAGGTCGGCGATATCGTCACCATCTCGTCGGAAAAACTCGGCGCGCTGGTCAACCGTGTGCGCCTGTCACCGGATTGTCCGAATTGGACCTATGGCGCCAGCCATCTGATGCGCGACCTCGCCAGGGCCGGTCTGATCTGACAACCCTGCAAGAACCGGCCTTCATCAACACAATTTTCTGTTGAGGCCCGGTGACTGCGGCCCGCTTCGGCTACCGGGTGCAGGCCACGGGCAGCAATCCGGAAGCCGCCGCCCATGCCGGCATCGCGACCGGCAAGGTCCGGCTCATGGCGCTGGCACCGATGGGCGCAATTGCGGGACTCGCCGGCGTCGTCCATCTCGCGCGCAGGGCACCATCCTCCCCAATGACGGCAACGGTTTTGCGCTGCTGGCAATCGCCGCGGCGCTGCTTGGCGGCACGAGGCATGTCGGGCGGGCATGGCAGCGCCATCGGCGCCGCCATCGGCATACTGGTCATCCAGGCGGTGCCGAGCGCGATCCCTCTGCTCGGCATCGATGCCACATGGACAAACCTCGCTGTCGCTGGCGGTCGACTGGCTGGGCAGGATCTGGCGCGGCCGGCGCGCGGAGCGCAGGTAGAACGGTCCGCGCGGCTGAGTCCCGCTCGACAACCTCACGCAAATATCACCCAAACTGATGCAATCTGATGGGATTGCTGATGGCGTCCTGCCTTGCGCCAGCATCCATTGGCGCTTGGAGGCTTGCCATAGGGCCGGAAAGGGGATGCCCTCTAAGCACCCGCTCGGCGCTGGCAGGAAATGCGATTTTTGGGCCGCATCGCGTCCGACGTGGAAGTCGTTTCAACATGGGAGGAAACCATATGCTGACGAGGCTAAGACTGCTCGTGCTTGGCTTGATCGTGGCGCTCGCCATTCCGGCGGCGGCGCAGGCCAAGACCTTCTACTGGATTTCGCATGGTGGTCCGGCCGACCCGGTCTGGACCTACTTCCTGGCCGGCGCCAAGCAATGGGCGACCGATACCGGCAACTCCGTCAACACCTCATTCCATAATGGCGACGTGGCGTCACAGCAGGAGGCGGTTCGCGCCGCCATCTCGGCCAAGGCCGACGGCATCGTCACCACCAGCCCCGATCCGGGCAGCCTGGTCGAGATCGTCAAGGAAGCGCGCGCGGCCAACATCCCGATCATCAACTTCAACACGCCCGATCCCAAGGCCAACTTCAACGCCTATGTCGGCGGCGACAACGTCACTTTCGGCAAGCACTGGGCGCAGTATCTGGTCGACAAGGGCCTGGTGAAGAAGGGCGACTTCGTCTGGATGCCGGTCGAGGTTCCCGGCGCCACCTATGGCGTGCAGGAAGAGGAAGGCATCAAGAGCGTCTTCGAACCGCTCGGCATCACCTATGAAATCACCGAGGCGACGCTCGACCAGGCAGAAGTGATCAGCCGCATGGTCGACTACCTGACCGCGCACAAAGGCAAGGTGAAGGCAATCATCGGCCTCGGCGACCTCGTCACCGGCTCGATCAAACGGGTGTTCGACCAGGTCGGCATCAAGCCCGGCGAAATCCCGGTCGTCGGCTGGGGCAACTCGCTCGACACCACCCAGGAAGTGCTGAACGGCTATGTCAACGCCGCGCAGTGGCAGGACCCGCAGGCGACCAGCTACGTCGCGCTCTCGCTCGCCAACATGGCGGCCGCCGGCATCCCTCCGGGCTTCAACGTTATCACCGGCGCGCTCTACGAAAAGGACACCGCCGGGGTCTACGACAAGATCCTGTCCGGGAAGTGATCCGTCCCCTGCAGCGCCGCGCGTCATTTCCAGACGCGCGGCGGGCAGCTCGATTTTGCGCACGGCCTTTGCGAGAATCCGGTCCGATTTTCGGAATCGCCTGCGCACAGTCGCGGCCGCTCCCGTAGCCGCGACTGTCCTTTTTCACTTCGCCGAGCCCCCTGACACGGCCGGCGATCTCGACCTTTCCACCCAAGGATTCAACGTGGAAAACCATTCGCTTACCCAACGCCTGATCGCGAGGCCGGAATTCGGGCCCTTCGTGCTGCTCGTCATCGAGCTCGTCGTCTTCTGGGTCATCAATCCCGATTTCCTGTCGCCGCAGAACATCTCCAACATCCTCGCCTTCACGGTCGAGCTTGGCCTGATCGCGCTGGCGATGACGCTTTTGATGACATCGGGCGAGTTCGACCTCTCGGTCGGCTCGCTGTTCGGCTTTTCGCCGGTGCTGATGTGGACGCTGTTCAATGGCGGCGTCACCTCGCTGGAGGTAGGCCTGCTTGTCGCGCTGGTGGTCGCGGCTTTCATCGGGCTGGTCAATGGCTGGTTCGTGACGCAGCTCAAGATCCCGTCCTTCCTGGTCACGCTCGGCATGCTCCTCGTCGTGCGCGGCACGGCGCTGTTCGTCACCGACGGGTTCCCGCAGCGCACCTGGAGCGCCGAAGGCAGCTGGCTGGCGGAAGCGCTGGTCGGCGATTTCTTCATTGGACCGTTCCGCATCTACATGTCGTTGTTCTGGTTCATCGGCGCGGCGATCGCGCTTGGCTACGTGCTAACGCAGAGCCGCACCGGCAACTGGATCCAGGCCGCAGGCGGCAACCCCAACGCCGCCCGCGCGCGCGGCGTGAATGTCAATGGCGTCAAGGTCGGCCTGTTCGTCCTGTCGGCGCTGATGGCCTCGCTCGCCGGCGTCATCTCGTCGCTGCGCACCTCCGCCGCCAATCCCAACAGCGGCACCGGCTACGAGCTCGAGGTCATCGCCATGGTGGTGATCGGCGGCACGGCATTGACCGGCGGTCGCGGCACCATCATCGGCACGGTGCTCGGCATCCTGATCCTGCGCGTGATGCGCAACGGCATCGTGTTGATCGGCGTGCCGGGGCTTGCCTACAACATCTTCATCGGCGCCATCATCCTCGGCATGATGGCGCTGCACTCATGGCTCGAACGCCGGCATCAGGCAGGAACGTGACCCATGGCTGAACCGCTGATCCGCATGCAGAACATCCGCAAGTCCTACGGGCGCGTGCAGGCGCTGGTGGACGCCAATTTCCACGTCAACGAAAAGGAGATCGTCGGCCTGCTCGGCGACAACGGCGCCGGCAAGTCGACGCTGATCAAGGTGCTGTCGGGCGCAGTGCCGCTGACCAGCGGCGACATCTTCATCCGCGGCAAAAAGGTCAACCTGCGCAGCACCAGCGACGCCATCGCCCACGGCATCGAGACCATCTACCAGGATTCCGCGCTGGTCACGCAACTGTCGATCGCGCGCAACCTGTTCCTCGGCCGCGAGCCGATCAAGCCGCCGCGTTTTTTGAACCGCATGGACCAGGAGGCGATGAACACGGTGGCGCGCGACCTGCTGAAACAGGTCGGCATCTCCAAGAACATCCCGCCGACGACGCCGATCGGCTCGCTGTCGGGCGGCGAGCGGCAGGCTGTGGCGATCGCCCGGGCCATGCATTTCGACAGCGACCTCATCATCCTCGACGAGCCCACCAACAATCTCGGCGTCGCCGAGACGCAAGGCGTGCTGAGCTTCGTGCGCAACGCCCGCGATTCCGGCCATTCCTGTATCTTCATCGCCCACAACATCCACCACGTCTTCCAGGTGGTCGACCGCATCGTCGTCATGCGCCGTGGCAAGGTGGTGGCCGACGACATCGATCCGAAACAGACGACCGTCGCCGACGTCGAGCGGATCATCACCGGCATGTCCGACAAGGACATCCGTGACGCCCTTGCGGCGGGCACGCAACCGCAAGGCTGAAGCCTCCGCCGCTGGCGGACGTCAATCATCCGCCCGGTCAGTCATCACGCGTCTGGCACAGGATCGCATACGCTCCTATGACTGGAACCATGAAAGCCACCGTCGCCGACATCGCCAGGAACTGCGGGCTGTCGACCGCGACGGTCGACAGGGTGCTGAACAACCGGCCCGGCGCCAGCGCCGCCAACCGGCAGCGCGTCATGGAAGCGGCGAAACAGCTCGGTTACCTGCCTGTCGTCGACCAGGTGGCGCTGCCGTCGAAGCCGGCGCATCTGGAATTCTTCCTGCCGATCGGCAGCAATGCCTTCATGGTCGATCTCGCCCGCCATATCGAGGACTATGCGGCGCGCCTGCCGCTGGTCGCCTCCTGCCGCATCCACAGCCTTGCCGGCATCTCGCCCAGCACGCTGCAGGGCGCCGTCGAGAACCTGTCGCTCAAGGCGAACGGCGTCGGCGTCATCGCCGTCGATCATCCGAGAACCCGCAACATCCTGCGCGAGCTTGTCGAAGCCGGCATCCGCCTCGTCACCCTGGTGTCGGACGTTCCGGCGGCGCCGCGCTCGGCCTATGTCGGCATCGACAACCGGGTGGCGGGACGCACGGCGGCGCTGTTGATGGGCCGCTTCCTCGGCGGTCGCAGCGGTCATCTCGCCATGGTGGTCGGCTCGCGTTCCTACCGCGGCCATGAGGAGCGCGAAATGGGCTTCCGTTCGGTGTTGAGCGAGGAATTCCCCAACCTCACCATCTCAAGCGCCGTCGAGATCAATGACGAGCCGGAGGTGAGCTACACCGCGACGATGAAGGCGCTGCACAACGAACCGGAGCTGCTCGGCATTTACTGCGTCGGCGCCGGGCGCTCGGGTGTGGCAAAGGCGCTGCTGGAATCCAGGCCGCGCACGAAGCCGGTGTTCATCTGCCATGACCTGACCAGGGAGACGCGCGGCTATCTGGTCGACGATCTCTGCGATGTCGTCATCGACCAGAATGCACGACTGATCGCCGAGCAGTCGGTGATCCGCCTGCTCGGCTCGATCGCCTCCTCGGCGCCGTACCTGACGAAAAAATTCATCGAGCCGCGATTGATCTTCAAGGAAAACGTGCCGGTTCAATAGGTTAGCTTGCCTTGGCAAGGCTGCTTTGCCCGGATTTGTCGGAGGATTGCCGAGGGGTGCGGCAATTCTGCACATCAGCTATGCACGTTTCATGGTTGCCGAATCGTTAAGCAACCAGTACGTATCTGGGTGTCGGCCGTCTCCTCCTCCCAGATGTGATGCCGACGGTGAATGCGGTACACCTCCTCCCGTGCCGCATTCGAAATCGAGCCCGCTGCCTCCTCCTCCCGGCAGCGGGCTTTTTCTTTGCCCGCATGGAAAATGCGGAGGCGACGCCAGCCCCCTCACCCGGATTGCCAAATCATACTGGAAAATCAGGAGTGCTGGGCAATTGCGCGCCTAGCCTCTAGCTGTCGCCAGATTGGTGCTGAGTTCGAAAGCGACGCCCGATCCATCGGAGTGGGACTGCAGCACGGGCGCGCTCCCGCTCACGATGTCCTCCACGACCCGCTTGCGTTCCTGATCGGCCATTGCCTTGCCGGCAGCACTCATGCCGACCAGCGCCATCGTATTCAATCGCAGGAGGGGCGCGCCGTCCTCAAAGTGTATGGTGCGCGATATTGTCCTTGATCGAACGTCGTGGAAGCCGGCGTCTCGGAGCAGCGCCTCGAGCGGCGGCGCATTCCCAAAGCTGTGGCGCAGGTCCGCGATTGGGCCGAGGAGTCGCTCGGCGACGCGGCGGAGTTCTCGAAAGAAGGGGATTTCCTCATCGGTGCGCCAAGTGGCAACTGCCAGCCGGCCGCCCTGCGCCAGTGCTCGCCGCATTTCTGCCGCCGCGGCGGGCTTGTCGGGAAAGAACTGCAGCCCCTGCTGACAGACCACAACGTCGAACTGCTCTCCGTCACGGAGCGGCAGTGCGCCGGCATTGCCCACGCGCCAGTCGATGTCTGGCGCCACGGTGCGCGCGACGGCAAGCATATCTGGGCTGATGTCGACGCCGACAACACATCCGGCGGCACCGAGCCGTTCCCTGGCAACGCGCGCAACTATTCCTGTGCCGCAGGCGATGTCCAATACACGATGGCCTGGAGTCAGCTTTACTTCTTCGAAGGTCACTTCGGCCCAAGGGCGGAAGAGGCTACCCACGAGCCAGCGCTCGTACATCTCCGGAAAACTTGCCTGACCCATTGCGTAGCTGGGCGCCTGATTCTGAGGCAGGATCACAGAGCCAGGATGAGGCGACGACATCAGCGCGCCCTGAACGACGCAATCAGGCCCTCCGCCATGCGCACGAACTGCGCGCTCGGGCCTTCCGACCCGACGCTCTGCATGGAGACCCGCGCGCCCTCGAGCAGCAGCGACAGCGTGTCGGCGAGAAGCTCGGCCTGGCCGATGCCGGCTTCGCGGCAGAGCGAAACTAGCTTTTCGCGCTGGGCTTCCTTCAATTCCTTGATGACGCGTCTGGCCGGATGATCGGTCTCGCTGAGTTCGACGGCTGCGTTGGCCATGTCGCAGCCGCGGCTATCGGCACTGAGCATTTCCGAAGCCTTTTGAACCCAGTCATGCAGCTGGGCTAGCTTGTCTCCGGGGTGCCTGGCTTCGAACTCGTCCCAAATCCGTGAAGCCTTTGCCGCCGTGGCGCGCAGGCATTCGATGATCAGGTCATCCTTGGATTCGAAGTGACGGTAGAGCGTCATCTTGTTGGTGCCGGCAGCCTCGGTGATGGCGTCGACGCCAACACCCTTGATGCCGTGCTTGTGGAACATGTCCTGCGCCGTCTCCAGGATCCGATCCCGGGGGCGAGAGCGCTCCACGACGCCGTCTGCCATCATGATCTCCTTTCGTTTCCAAAAATCCCTCGGCCACCTCTTGACTAAGGTGTTACCGGTCTGTAACTTCCAGAATGTTACTTACTGGTAACACCTATGTCTCTCCGCGTCAACGACAAGACCCGATCGGTCCTGCAGGGTGAGATAGGGCCAGAAACCTGCCTGTCATGCGGCTTCGGCCGGTGAAGAAGAGAAAAACGGTTCGCGATCATTCCGATGCGGGCCGCAAGCAAGGAACCGCTCCTATGCAGAAGCGCAAAGACCTGACGATCGACGAGGCCATCCGGGATCCGATGATCCGGCTGGTGATGATGGCGGATCGGGTCGACCCGCGCAGCTTCGAGGCGATGCTGCGTTCAAAGGCGGCCATGCAGGCGCCGGACCGCAAGGCGCTGCCGCGTTTTCTGGAAGACTCAAGCTCAGTGCGTAGCCGGCAGCTGTCCAGGATCGCCAACGCGTTTGGCGAAGCAAAAGCATTCAACGAGGCCTGCGTCTCATGGTGAACTATTTCGTCCAACGTCCGATCTTCGCATCGGCGATCGCCATCATCATGGTGCTCGCCGGCGCGATCGCCTATTTCCTGCTGCCGGTGTCGCAGTTCCCCGACATCACGCCGCCGCAGGTCGTGGTCAGCGCCCACTATCCGGGCGCCAGCGCGCAGGTCGTGGCCGATACGGTAACCACGCCGCTCGAACAGCAGATCAACGGCGTGCAGGGCATGACCTACATGTCGTCGACGAGCTCCAATGACGGCTCCTCGACCATCACCATCACCTTCGATGTCGGCTATCCGCTGAGCACGGCCGCCGTCGACGTCCAGAACCGCGTCTCGCAGGCCGCGTCTTCGCTGCCGGCGATCGTCAACCAGGGCGGCGTGACGATCAAGAAGCAGAATCCCAATTTCGTGCTCATCGTCGACCTCACCTCGCCGGACGGCTCGGTCGATCCGGTGGCGCTGAGCAACCTCGCCTATCTGCAGGTGGTCGACCCGCTGAAGCGGCTGCCCGGCGTCGGCGACGTGCAGATCTTCGGCG
>NZ_RZOT01000629.1:0-3188 GCF_003999085.1 Mesorhizobium sp. M4A.F.Ca.ET.090.04.2.1 | reverse complement strand
GATAAAGGCATTCGCCGCCTCGGCGTTGCGTTCCAGCCCTTCGTGTATGGTGTGATGGTCGGCGTCGAGTATCTCGAAGCCTCGCTTCAACCGGGGCTCAGCCTTGGCGAAGGCCGGGAAGTATTGGTAGTCCTCGACATTATGGTGGCCGTCGAGATTGCCAAGGAAATGGTTCAGCCGCGGCGCGAACCAACGCGCGAAGTCCGGCGCTGTCAGCCTGCCTTCGCGATAGTCACCAATGCCGTTGGCCAGCATGCCGCCGAGTTCGCGGAACATGTCGTGCCGCCCAAGCCACATAGCGGCGAGGCCATGAATATTGCCGTGGCCCTGCCAAGTCTCGCGCGGATATTTTTGCGTCAGCCAGCGCAGATCGTCCGGCAGCCCGGCTCGCTCGAGCAACAGAAAATCAGCGGCGTCCGACATGACAGTCTCCTTTGGTAACCGTCATGTAGGAAGCGCTATACTAGATCGGTAGTCCCGTGATGCGCTCGATAATGGCGATGCCCCAGACGCCGGCCACGATCACCACCGAGATCAGCACCGCCAGCGAACCGCAATCCTTGGCGAGCTGGATGTCGACATTGAACTCGCGGCTGAAGGCGTCGCAGGCAGCCTCGATGCCGGTGTTGAGCACTTCGACCATGATCAGGAGCAGCACCGCGCCGAGCAGCAGCGCGTAGCCGCGCCACGACACCGAGATGAACCAGCCCGCCGGCAGGGCAAGGGTGAGCAGCATCAGCTCCTGCTGGAAGGCTTTTTCGTGGGCAGCCAGCTTGCGGAACGCCCGCACCGAGTTGAAGAAAGCATCGATCAGCCGCTGCATGCCCAAATCCCTTTCCGAGTGACCGGCAGGGGATATAGCAACGGCTGGATCAATGGAATAAGGCAGTGCCGCCAAAAATCACGCGCTCTGCCGCTGTACTCGCTTGCTGGTCATTCGGCGGCCTCACCGGCGACCTTGACCGAGGGCGACGATTTCTCGAACTGCGGCAGCCCGTCGTCGATCGAATAATAGTCGCCCTTGTCGCCAACGAAGATATGGCTTTCCCCGGCAAGTCCGGACGGCCTGTCGAAGGCGCCGGCCATGATCGAAATCTGATCCAGTTCGTTATGCTTCCAGAACAGGAGCGAGCCGCAGATGCGGCAGAACCCGCGCCTGGCGACGTCGGAGGCGCCATACCAGGTGAGCGCCTCGGCTCCTTCTATGTCGATATCGGCATCCTTGGCCGAGGTCGCCGCAACGAAATGGCCGTTCTGCCTGCGGCATTGCGAGCAGTGGCAATAGACGACACCGCGCAGAGCCCCCCTCGTCCTGAAGCGCACCGCGCCGCACAGGCAAGCTCCGTTGTGATTGTCATCCATTCCGCCCTCCTAGAATTCATCACCTGTCAGCAGCAGGATTCCAGTTTTGCGCCCGCCGGGCATCGGCAAATGCGACATGAAGAGGACACGTTTCGCCCCGCGCCTGCATAAGCGGTTATTGCATCCTGGGGTAGAGAAAACCGTGTTGAAATCCAGCCTATTAAGGAAACTTTAGCGCGCTCGCATCTATGGTCGTTTGCAAGTGAAGGTCGTGAGCGGGGACGCGATTCTTCTCGTGTCTGGCATTTCCGGTCGCACTCCCCTCATGGCGACATCGGCACGCGCAGGTTCTGCGTTGGCTCTTGAGGAGTGAACAGAACATGCAGCCGGCTTTCGTTCCAAACGACAGGAACACCGACATAGCGAGCACCGTCGTGGCGACGATGCGCCAGCTTGGCGTGCTTGGCCTGCCGCGCAACTACGAGATCTTCTACGAGGCTCTGAGCGGCAGCAATCATGAACTCAGCCTAGCCGTCGTCTCGCTGAGCAACCGGCCGACCCAGGAGGAACTCGACCGCATCGGCCGAACCTTCTTTGCCCAGCATCACGGCCCCGGCATTGTCGAGCACGCGCGCGACGTCATCGCCAAGGAACTCGAGGATATCGCCTCGCTGTTGCGCAGCGAGCGTTCCCACATCGAGAAATACGGCCGCATCCTCGACGAGACGTCGAGTGGGCTCGGCAACCGCAGCATGCTGTCGCAGGACCTGCTGCAGAAGATCGTCACCGCCATGTCGGCGGCCACCAACTCGACGATCGACCATGGCAGGCAAGTGGCGAGCACGCTCAGCGAAAAGACCGCCGAGCTCGAGAGCGTCAAGTCGAAGCTCGAGGAGTACAAGCGGCTCGCCGACACCGATCCCTTGACGCAGGTCTGGAACCGCCGCGCCTTCGATAAGGAAATCACCAAGATCTACAACTCCAACAAGGGCATCCTGTTCAATGCCCTGATCCTCGCCGACATCGACCGCTTCAAGGACATCAACGACCGCTTCGGCCATCCAGTCGGAGACAGGATCATCCAGATCATCGCCGAGATCTTCCAGACCAGCATTCGCGGCGACATGTTCGTTGCCCGCACCGGCGGCGAGGAATTCGCCCTGATCGTCGAGGGTGCCAGCGAAGACACGACTTTCGAGATCGCCGAGCGCATTCGCACGCTGATCGAGCAGACGCCGTTCACCAGCAGCCAGACCGGCACCAATTACGGCACGGTGACCGTGTCGATGGGCATCTGCATGGCGTCCGAGGCCGAAAGCCCCGAGGACCTCTACACCAAGGCCGACCGGGCGCTCTATCGCTCGAAGGTCGGCGGCCGCAACCGCGTGACAAGGCATTCGGCGATGGCCGGTCGCGCCGGCAAGAGCTGGCTGCTCTACAAGAAAGACTGATTTTCTCGGCCCTGACGGATCCGGCTGTCGCGGATTCTTTCGACACAACACCTTTCCATATGAATTTTTGTGGACTATATTTTCCATGGAAAGGAACAGTCATGCCGTCCGTGCAATCTCATATCGCCACCGGCGCGGCCGAAAACGCGGTCGTGACCAGGGCCACGCTGCGCGCCGCGGAACTGCTCGACGTCACCGCCAGGGTGCTGGCTTCCGTCATCGGCGTCTCGGAAGCCACGGTTTCGCGCATGCGCAAGCAGGAATTCCTGCTCGAGCGCGGCACCAAGCCGTTCGAGCTGGCCGTCCTGTTCGTCCGGCTGTTCCGTTCTCTCGACGCCATCGTCGGCGGCGACGAGAGCATCGCCCGGGCCTGGCTGAAGAACGCTAATACGGCTTTCGACAGCGCCCCGATCGAGAAAATCCAGTCGATATCAG
>NZ_RZOT01000628.1:0-3188 GCF_003999085.1 Mesorhizobium sp. M4A.F.Ca.ET.090.04.2.1 | reverse complement strand
AAGCTCGGACGGATGAGGGGTGTTCCAGCGGAGTGAGGCGCTGGCGACCGTGTCGCGCCTTTCGCCGCCGGCGGAGGTTTACGCCAAGCTGGAACACCCCTCATCCGTCTCTGCGCTGCGCGCCGATCCACCTTCCCCCACAAGGGGGGAAGGGGGAGCTCTACCTATCCACCACCACATGCGGCGCGAATTTGCGGATCGCATCGATCATGTCGTCGCCGCGCACGTCGAGCGAGGAGACCTCCATGTGCACGATGGTCTTGCCGAACGGTAGGATCCGGTTCACCACATTGGCCGGCGCGTATTTGATGGCGTCGGGCGGCTCCTCGGTGAGCTCGAAATTGAGCATGGCCGAACCCTTGCCCGAGGTGAGGCGCACGCTCCGCACCTTCGTCCACGGCACCAGCACGTCGCCGGCGCGGCGGTCTCGAAAACCATGGGAGTCCAGCACGACCTGCACCGAGGTGTCGAAGGCGCCGCGCGCGAGGAAGAAGCCGAGCGCCAGGCAGCCCGCGCTGAGCAGCGCGATGACAAGCACATGCCCGCTTTTCGCCCCGGCCGCGATGCCCTGCACCACGCCGAAAGCGAAGATCGCGCCGATCAGCAGCGGCCCGATCGCCGGCAGGATTTTTCCCGTTGCGCTGTTGTGGAGTTCGAGCGGCGCGGTCATTTTTCCGCCCCTCACCGCTCGGGTTTCAGCAGCGTCCAGATCCAGCCGATGAAGGTGAGGACCAGGAACGGATAGCCGATCGCCGGCAGCGGCGCCGAAGTCGGCAGCAGCGGCGCGCCCCACAGGATCATCAGCGCCGAGACGGTGAACAGCAAGGCGGCGACGAGCCCGGCGAGCCGTGTCCAGAGCGCGAAAGTCGCCGGAGCGCTGACCATGACCAGCCCCGCCGCCCACAGCGCGATGCCGCCGACATAGGAAGGCACGCTGGCCTGCAGCCCCGCCGCGTTGCCGGCCAGAAGCAGGCTTTCGCCGGCGAGGAAGGTCAGGAAGCCGGCCGCGACGAGATCATTGCCGAGCCGCTGGTATTTCATCGTCAGCAGCGCCGCCGCAACGACGACACCCACGCCGTCGATGGTCCACAACGTCTCGCGCAGCGCGTCGCTGGCAACGAAAGTGCCCGCCATGCCCAGCGCGCCGCCGATGGCGAGGCCGATTGCGGCGATGGTGTCCGAGCGCATGTGATGTCTCCCCAAAGCCGGGGAGAGGATACGCCGATGTGGGGGGATGGTGAAGGGACTACATCCGTCGCGCGACGCGAGAGCAATGCTCCTATATGACTCCGCCCGCCGAATAGCTTTTTTCAGACATAATGTACGAATGCGTCTTGGTGAGCTTAGCTTTATCTCCCTCTGCGATTTCCGCACTTCGGAGTACCGACTGCAAAACCAACATCTTCTCGTGTGTGCATTTTAGCGGCACGCTATCGTTTTTTGCGCCAATAACTGACTTGATGCGTTTGTATTTGACCGCTTCTCCTTCCAGCTCTTTATGAAATTCAAGCAGTTCCACCCCACTAGGCAGCAACCGCTCGCCAAGATAGATATAATACTTTGGAAATTCCTCCTTGTTTTCCCTGAGTCGCGGCCACATTCCGGCAACCAATCGAGATAGAGACTCGTCATTCGTCCAAACAAATTCTGTTTCCTCAAGGAACTTAAAAATGGTTTTGGCTAATCCGAACCGAGAAAGAATCCAGATCGCAGCGTAGACCGAGCAGAAATCGTCCTTTGGAAAATAGGTTAGGATCGCCTTCAGTGAACCTGCCTCTGTTCCATCATATTCGATCTTGGCTTCTACGAGGCGTTTTGCAAGAATCAATCGGAAGTAGTCGTCGCAAACCAATCCTCGCTCAAACACGGCCTTAATCCTATCGAAATCGACCTTACGAACACCGCATATCCCTACGTTTCGTGGTGCCGAGTCGCGTAAATTAGGATGGAGTGACATAAAATATTCGAACAGGATATCCGGAATTCTTGCCGAAAACCTATTGTATATACCTATCAGTCTTTTTACTATCTTCTCACCATTTCCCACCTTGAAGTAGCCGCGTTTATATAGTTCCTCGAAAACCTGCGATACCTTTTTAATTTTCGCTTCTATAGACTCGCCCGCCGAGGTCATTGCAAGCAGCCGTGCCTCCAATTGCTCTAAGAAGCGATTGTCCCGCACTCTGAAATGTGAATAGGCCTCTTTGGCAGTCAATATCCGGGTCTTACCGGCATTCAATCTCAGACTGCGTGATTGCAATACCAGATCAGTATCTCGAAGTAACTTCTTCGCGTCTTCGATGGTGTCCACGCCTGCATCGATATCATCCATGAACCGCGCATAATTCTTTTGAGAACGCTGCTCCATAAAGCGATCCAACTCAAATAGGTAGCAGTGAGCAAGCAGCCTTGGTGCGTCGAGATCGATTTGTGGCAAACCTATTTGACGTGGAGGCATGAAATCTGGTCGCCAAGCGAGCGCGGATATTATATGAAGATAGAAATCAAAGAGCGACTCTTGGACCGTCACGAAAGACGTAATCACGTTCCGCAACTGTACAAGATCGATGAAATCGTAGTAATTCGATATATCAGTGACGACTACAAACTTGTTTTCATCACGAAAGTCTAATATTTTTTCTTGAAATTTCTTCCATGATTTGAATGTTCCGTACTCTTGTTCGTCGGTCGGCTTGAAGCTGTGATCTTGCGGCTCAAAAAACGCGTTTTTGGACGGGGACTGTTTCTTGATGTCGCTGTAGAGCCTGTCCGAAAGGCATTGCAGTATGATGGCTGCCTCGACCGAGGTCTGAACCATCAGTCGGCACAATCCGAGAGTTTTTTCGACATGGTAGCGCCGGGGCTGGCTTACACCGAAATTCCCCCTACGGATGGCCGATCGTATTCGCGCAATCACAGCATCGATGCTTGACTGAAGATCGAGATACTCCACAGGGTCCGGGAATACTTGTCTTTTTAGATCGTATCTTGTTTTCTTCCGCCACTTCTCTTCCAGTCGCTTGGCGGTGAGATACCTTAGGATATCTTGAGCTCTCAGGCTGTATTTTGGAGAGTGTTGGGTCACTCAAATTACCCAAGAGAGAAGTCGGCGTATCTAGATTCTACTCTTTAGCCAAAAGCGCAGCCGACGTCTATCTTGTCTCCATTGGCAGAACGCGGCCGCCAAC
>NZ_RZOT01000627.1:0-3189 GCF_003999085.1 Mesorhizobium sp. M4A.F.Ca.ET.090.04.2.1 | reverse complement strand
GGGGAGTAGGGGAGTAGGGGAGTAGGGTACAGGCGCTCATTCCCTACTGCTTACTCCCCTATTCCCATATGAAAGCTCTTCATCTCGAGATATTCCTCGATGCCGGCTTGCGCGCCCTCACGTCCGAGGCCGGACTGCTTGACGCCGCCGAAGGGGGCCACCTCCATCGAGACCGAGCCGGTGTTGAGCCCCACCATGCCGAACTCCAGCGCCTCGCCGACGCGCCAGGCGCGTTTCAAATTCTCGGTATAGAAGTAGGACGCAAGTCCGTAGGGCGTGCCGTTGGCCAGCGCGATTGCCTCTTCCTCCGTCTCGAAGCGGAAAAGCGGCGCGACCGGGCCGAAGGTTTCCTCGCCGGCAAGCTGCATATCCTTCGTGGCGCCGCTCAGCACCAGCGGCGCGACATATTGAGGACCCTGAGGCAGCGCCGGCTTGTCGGTGATGATCGTCGCGCCCTTGGCGAGCGCGTCCTCGACGTGACGGTTGATCTTCTCGACCGCCGCCATGTTGATCATCGGTCCGATGGCGATGCCGGGTTCGGTGCCCGGCCCGACCTTCATGGCGTTGACGCGGGCGGAGAGCTTGGCGGCGAAGGTCTCGTAGACACCGGCCTGGACGATGATGCGGTTGGCGCAAACGCAGGTCTGGCCGCCATTGCGGAATTTTGAGACCAGTGCGCCCTCAACGGCGAGGTCGAGGTCGGCGTCGTCGAAGACGATGAAGGGGGCATTGCCGCCGAGCTCCAGGCTGAGCCGTTTCACGCTGTCGGCCGCGCCGCGCATCAGCAGCGAGCCGACCCGCGTCGAGCCGGTGAAGGAGATCTTGCGCACCGTCTCGTTCGCCATGATCTCGTTGCCGATCTCGGCCGGCATGCCGGTGACGATGTTGATGACCCCGGCGGGAATGCCCGCCCGCTCGGCAAGCACGCCGAGCGCCAGCGCCGAATAGGGCGTGAATTCTGACGGCTTGATGACCACCGTGCAGCCTGCGGCCAACGCCGGCGCGACCTTGCGGGTGATCATCGCATTGGGAAAATTCCACGGCGTGATGATGCCGCACACGCCGACCGGTTCCTTCAGCACGATGATGCGGCGGTCTTTCGTCGGCGACGGGATGGTGTGGCCGTTGATGCGGCGTGCTTCCTCGGCGAACCATTTGACGAAGGAGGCGCCGTAGCGGATCTCGCCTTTGGCCTCGTCCAGCGGCTTGCCCTGTTCCGTCGTCAGGATCAGCGCAAGATCGTCCA
The DNA here is from genome assembly GCF_003999085.1 of Mesorhizobium sp. M4A.F.Ca.ET.090.04.2.1. Taxonomy (NCBI): domain Bacteria; kingdom Pseudomonadati; phylum Pseudomonadota; class Alphaproteobacteria; order Hyphomicrobiales; family Phyllobacteriaceae; genus Mesorhizobium; species Mesorhizobium sp. M4A.F.Ca.ET.090.04.2.1. The sequence continues at coordinate 1,943 of NZ_RZOT01000627.1, read as the reverse complement.
GATGCGCCAGCATCAGCCCATGCCAGGCCTCCAGGAGGGCAGCGCGCTCGGCGTTGGTTTTCTTCTTCCAATCCCCATCGGCAGCAGCCGCGGCGTCTATGGCCGCGCGGGTCTCCGGAGCGGCCATGTCGGGCACGGTGCCGATCGCGGCCTGGGTCGCCGGATCGATGACATCGACCGTCTTGCCGGAGTCGGCGATGACCCATTCGCCGCCGATCAAACCGGCTTCGCGGAAGAGGCTTTTGTCTTTCAGGTTTCTCATCGAAAACGACCTTGCAATCAGGTGAGCGCCGCGACGACGGCAGCGGTGATGGCTTGTGTGCGATCCTTGCCGGGGCTGGTTCCAATGCCTCGCGCGGTTGTCGCCTCGAGCGCCTTCATCATGCGGCCGGCGGCAGCCTTTTCGCCGAGATGATCGAGCATCATGGCGCCGGACCAGATGGTGGCGATCGGGTTGGCGATGCCGAGATGGGCGATGTCGGGCGCCGAGCCGTGCACCGGCTCGAACATCGACGGCGCCGAACGGTCGGGATTGATGTTGGCGGAGGCGGCATAGCCGAGCCCGCCCTGGATCGCCGCGCCGATGTCGGTCAGGATGTCGCCGAACAGGTTGGAAGCGACGAGCACGTCGAGGCTCTCCGGCGCCATGATCATGCGCGCCGCGAGCGCATCGACATGATAGCTGGTCACCTCGACGTCCGGATAATCCCCCGCAAGCTTGCGGGTGACCTCGTCCCAGAACACCATCGAGTATTTCTGCGCGTTGGACTTGGTGACGGAAGCAAGCTTGCCCCGCCGTGATCGCGCCTGCTCGAAGCCGAAGCGCAGGATGCGCTCGACGCCGGCGCGGGTGAAGATCGATGTCTCCACCGCAACCTCGTCCAAAGTGCCCTGGTGCACGCGCCCGCCGGCGCCGGAATATTCGCCCTCGGTGTTCTCGCGGATACACAGGATGTCGAAGCTCTCCGCTCGCAGCGGTCCCTTGACCCCAGGCAGCAGGCGGTGTGGCCGGATGTTGGCGTATTGCACGAATGCCTTGCGGATCGGCAGCAGCAGGCCGTGCAACGAGACCGAATCCGGCACCTCCGCCGGCCAGCCGACCGCACCGAGAAGGATGGCGTCGAAGCCGCGCAAGGTCTCGATGCCGTCCTCGGGCATCATGCGGCCGGTTTCCTTGTAGAAGCGGCAGGACCAGGGGAACTCGGTGCCCGTCAGGGCAACGCCGTCCTGTTTGGCCGCAGTCTCCAGCACCGTCCAGGCGGCGGCGGTGACATCGCGGCCGATGCCGTCACCGGGTATCAGGGCGATCGAGTAGGATTTCATCGGCATCCCTTCACAGGCTGACCAGGACGCTCTTGGTCCTGCGGTTGGCGAGATAGGCGTCGCGGCCAAGGTCCTTGCCGATGCCGGAGCGCTTGTAGCCGCCGGTCGGCAGGATGTGGTCGCGCGAGCGGCTGTAGCGGTTGACCCAGACCGTGCCCGCTTCGAGCTTGCGCGCCAGACGGATCGTACGCGACAGGTCGGAAGTGAAAAGGCCGGAAGCGAGTCCGTAGGTCGGATGGGAGGATAGCGCCAACGCCTCGTCCTCGGTCTCGAAGGTCTGCACTGTGAGCACCGGGCCGAAGATCTCCTCGACGATCGCGGGATTGACCTGATCGACATCAGCGATCAGCGTCGGCTCGTAGAAATAGCCGGGGCTGTCCATGGCGGCGCCGCCGGTCAGGCATTCGCCGCCGGCCTTGACCGCAGCCTGCACGATGCTGTCGACACGCCCTCGTTGCCGCTCCGAGATGATCGGCGAATAATGCGTCGCCTCGTCCCAGGTCGGGCCGGGCCACACCGCCTTCATCTTCACCAGGATCGCGGTCGTCAGCCTGTCGGCCACGCTCTTCTCGACGATCAGCCGCGTGCCGGCGACGCAGGCCTGGCCAGCGTTGAAGGTG
>NZ_RZOT01000626.1:0-3197 GCF_003999085.1 Mesorhizobium sp. M4A.F.Ca.ET.090.04.2.1 | reverse complement strand
TGCCTGGCCAGACCGGCGCCTTGGCCGCCGCGCGCCTCGGTTTCGTCGCTTGATATTGAGACTTACGCGCGGCGCCTCCCCGCCGACGCTGTGAAGTTACCCTCCCCGCCGCTTCGGCAAGACCGAAGCGGCGTTTCTTTTGCCCAGGGGCGGGTCTGCCCGCTCCGGTAGCACATCGGGCTCCATTCCCCAGGCAATTGCCCATTTGCGACCCATGTCGCAAATTTAATTGTCCCAAACCTCTCTACGCGATTGACAGGAATGGTTTTTCCTGATGTCGCTATGCTATTCGCGACATCCTGTTCGCGTCATGGCCGCGTGAGGTTTCCCGTGAATGCCGTAAAGCACCCGATCAAGAGATCGTTTGTGTTCTTCCTCGTTCCTGACTTCACCATGATCGCCTTCGCAACGGCGCTCGACCCGCTGCGGTCGGCCAACCGGATGCTCGGCTACGAGGCCTACAGCTGGCGCCTGGCCAGCATCGACGGCAAGCCGGTGCGCGCCTCGAACGGCGTCGAATGCGCCGTCAACACCTCGCTCGAGGAGGAGCGCAAGAAGATGGCCGGTCCGGACCGGCCCAACATGGCCATCGTTTGCAGCGGCGTCAATGTCGAGCGCTACCAGAACAAGTCGGCCTTCGCCTGGCTGCGCGAGGAATACAACCGCGGCGTCGCCGTCGGCGGACTGTGCACCGGCGCGCATATCCTTGCCGCCGCCGGCCTGTTGTCCAACAAGCGCTGCGCCATCCATTGGGAGAACCTGCCCGGCTTCTCGGAGGCCTTCCCGAAGGCCAATGTCTTTGCCGACCTGTTCGAGATCGACCAGAATATCTACACCTGCGCCGGCGGCACCGCGGCGCTCGACATGATGCTGAAGCTGATCGGCGACGATTTCGACGAAAGCCTCGTCAACCGGGTCTGCGAGCAGGTGCTGACCGACCGCGTGCGCAGCCCGACCGACCGCCAGCGCTTGCCGCTGCGGGCGCGCCTCGGCGTGCAGAACTCCAAGGTGCTGACCATCATCGAACTAATGGAGGCGAACCTCTCCGAGCCGCTGTCGCTGATCGAGATCGCCGACCATGTCGATCTGTCGCGCCGGCAGATCGAGCGCCTGTTCCGCACCGAGATGGGCCGTTCACCCGCCCGATACTATCTGGAGATTCGGCTCGACCGCGCCCGCCATCTCTTGATCCAGTCATCGATGCCGGTGGTCGAGGTGGCGGTCGCCTGCGGCTTCGTCTCCGCCTCGCATTTCTCCAAGTGCTACCGTGAGCTCTATGCCCGCTCGCCGCAGCAGGAACGCGTCGACCGCAAGCAGCTTCTGGCGGCCTAAGGCGAAGCGGTTACTCCACGAAGGCAAAGTCCTGCTCGCTCGTATGCAGCATGCATGCCAAGCTGCGCAATGCCTCCTCGAGCCGCTCGATCGGCGGCGCGGCAAGCGCCAGCCGCACGGCATTCGGCGCGTGTCCGGGGCCCATTGCGAAGGCGCTTGACGGCGTGATCGCGATGCCGCGACGCGCGGCGACGGCGACGCCCGCGGAACAGCAGACCGGCCAGAACGAGCACATGGAAGCGGCAGCACCGACGACCGGCGCCAAGACCCGGTCGACATCTGGAATTTAGGTTTGAACCGGCGGGCAGCCAGGCTCAGGTCACGGCCGCCTCAGTACCTTTCGCCGCAATAGCATTCGGCCGATGAGATGCGATCGTTCCAGCCGGTATTGCTGAAATCGCGGACCCTTCGATTGAGCTCGATCGACCGGCCTCGCATCCGCGTATCCGAATAGGCGACGAGGGTGCAGCCGCGGCGCACGATCACCGAAGAGACGCGGTCGTTCCAGAACTGGCCGCCACGGAAGCTCACCGAATCGTCCGCCCCCAATTCCAGCGCGCGGCCGCGAAAATACGAGTCCTCGAACATGATGCAGCCCGCCTCGCCGTAAAACTGTGCACTGGCGCTGCCGGCGCAAAATATCGATGCGGCCGCCATCAGGATTGCAACAGATTTCATGGGACGTCTCCTCGTTTGCGCATGGACGCCGTATGATCGGCACGGCGGGAACGACTTTGCATGGCCGGCACCGGACAGGCAAGCCGGGGCGTGACAACTAGCGGCTGTCGAACATCCAGCTGCGATCGCGCCACATTTTCTCGCCGACCTGACAATCCACGATCGGCTTGTCCTGGGCGAGGACCATGGGCGGATGGGCCGCCTCGTCGGCCGCCCATTGTGGCGAATCGGGGCCGGCAAGTTCCAGCACCAGCTTGCGGCGGATCGCTTCCGGGAACTGCGTCCAGTCATTGACCGGTATCATGAAGGCGCCGGGACCACCGATGACGCAGTCGCTGTAGTAGCGGTCGAGATCGTTGACGTCGTAGGCGCCGGTGAAGCCGCCGCGCGTCATCAACGGCAGCCCGTTGATGGTGATGCCCTGGCTCACAACGATGTCCCGCGCCAGGTTGACGGGCGCCCCCTGGTTGTTGGGTCCGTCGCCTGAGATGTCGATGACGCGCTTGACGCCCTGAAAGCCGCTTTCGGCGAAGAGATCGCTGCCGAATTCCAGCGCGCCGGAAATCGAGGTGCGCCTTGCGCTGTCCGGCGGGTGGGCGTTGAGCTGCTCGACCACGCGCTCGGCATCGGCGCGATTGGCGATCGCCGTCCACGGCACGATGACACGCTGCCAGTTGCTGCCCGCCCATTCGACATAGGTGACGGCGATTTTGCCATAGGCGCCTTCGGCAATGGCTTTGAGCACGAGATCATGCGTCAAGGCCGCCGCATAGCCATGGCGCTGGATCTCGAGCTCTTCGGGCGACATGGAAAGCGAGACGTCGACGGCCAGAACCAGTTCGATATCGACGGGCTCGGCGGAAGATGCCGGCGCGGTGCCAAGCGCCAACGCCAGCGCGGCGCAGCCCGGAAGGAGATGTCTTGCACTGGCAAAAGCAGACATGCCGCAACGGTAAGCGAGAATCACGGCTGGACAAAGCGAAAAGCCCGGCACGGGGCCGGGCTTCTCATGCAGTTTGAAGAAACTCAGCTGCGCGGCTTCAGGTTCTCGGGATCGTAGAGCGGCTTGTAGCCGACGCCGGCGACCTCGACCGGATAGGTCTCGCCGAAATATTCGACGTTGAGCCTGCGCCCTTCCTGGGCATAGGCCCAGGGCAGATAGGCGAGCGCGATGTTCTTGCCGATGG
>NZ_RZOT01000625.1:0-3212 GCF_003999085.1 Mesorhizobium sp. M4A.F.Ca.ET.090.04.2.1 | reverse complement strand
TCGGCTTCCGCGTCATCAGCGAGCGCACATTCGAGGTCGGCGAGGACCCGTCCAGCATGGTCTTCATCCACGACATGGAGCTGGAGAACAGCTACGGTAAGCCGATCGACCTTTCCGGCGGCGGCGGGCTTTTCGAGGATGCGTTCCTGTCGGTCTGGCGCGGCGACGTCGACAATGACGGCTACAATGGCCTTGCCCAGACGGCCGGCCTGTGGTCGGGCGAGATCACCATCCTGCGCGCCTATGGGCGCTACCTGCAGCAGGCCGGCATTCCGCAGAGCCAGGATTTCATCGCAGCCGCGCTCAACCGCTATCCCGACATCGCGCGCGGCCTGCATGCGCTGTTCGTCGCCCGCCTCGGGCCGGCGGCCGAAACGGAAGGCGTGGTGGCGGCCAAGCATCTCAAGGCCAAGATCAAGGATGCGCTGGAGGAGGTGCCCAATATCGATGACGACACCATCATCCGCCGCTACCTCAATCTAATCGAAGCTTCGCTGCGCACCAATCATTTCGTTGCCGGAACGAAGGAGCGAGGGCAGTCGCTGGCGATCAAGCTCGATTCGCAGGCGGTCGACGGCTTGCCGGCGCCGCGGCCGTGGCGCGAGATCTTCGTCTATGGTTCCGAGGTCGAGGGCGTGCATCTGCGCTTCGGCCCGGTCGCACGTGGTGGCCTGCGCTGGTCGGACCGCGCCCAGGACTACCGCACCGAGGTGCTAGGCCTGGTCAAGGCGCAACAGGTCAAGAACGCCGTCATCGTGCCGGTCGGCGCCAAGGGCGGTTTCTATCCGAAGCGTCTGCCCGTCGGCGGCAGCCGCGACGCCATCTTCGAGGCCGGCACCTCGGCCTACAAAAACTATGTCTCCAGCCTTTTGTCGATCACTGACAATATCGGCATAGACGGCGTCATCCCGCCGGCCGGCGTAGTCCGGCGCGATCCTGACGATCCCTATTTCGTCGTCGCCGCCGACAAGGGCACGGCGACCTTCTCCGACACCGCCAACGCGATCTCCGAGAAGCACGGCTTCTGGCTGGACGATGCCTTCGCCAGCGGCGGCTCGGCCGGCTACGACCACAAGAAGATGGGCATCACCGCCAAAGGCGCCTGGGAAGCGGTCAAGCGGCACTTCCGCGAGATGAACCGCGACATCCAGACCTCGCCCTTCACCGTCGTCGGCGTCGGCGACATGTCGGGCGACGTGTTCGGCAACGGGATGCTGTTGTCGCCGCAGACGCGGCTGATCGCCGCCTTCGACCATCGCGATATCTTCATCGATCCCGATCCGGACATGGCGGCCTCGATGGCCGAGCGGGAGCGCATGTTCGCGCTGCCACGCTCGTCCTGGCAGGACTACGACAAGTCGAAACTGTCGGATGGCGGCGTCATCGTCTCGCGCAATCAGAAGTCGATCACGCTGCCACCGGCGGCCGCCGCCGCGATCGGGCTTGGCAAGACCACCGCGACGCCAGTCGAGATCATGAATGCCATCCTCAAGGCGCCTGTTGACCTGCTGTGGTTCGGCGGCATCGGCACCTATCTCAGGGCTTCGACCGAAACCAACGCCGATGTCGGCGACCGCGCCAACGACGCCATCCGCGTCACCGCGCTCGACGTGCGCGCCAAAGTCATCGGCGAGGGCGCCAATCTCGGCGTCACGCAGCGGGCACGCATCGAATTCGGGCTTGCCGGCGGCCGCTGTAATTCCGACGCCATCGACAATTCCGCCGGCGTCAACTGCTCCGACGTCGAGGTCAACATCAAGATCGCGCTGGCATCGGCCATGCGCAAAGGCCAGCTAGCCCGGCCGGCGCGCAACAAATTGCTCTCGGAGATGACCGGCGAGGTCGGCGGGCTGGTGCTGTCCAACAACTACCAGCAGACGCTGGCGCTCTCGATCGCCCGCAAGCGCGGGCTGGCCGACATCGCGCATCAGGGCCGCTTCATGACGGCGCTGGAGGCGCGCGGTCTGCTCAACCGTGCGGTCGAGACGCTGCCGTCCCCGGCGGCCCTTGCCGAGCGCGAGGCGCGTGGCGAGCCGTTGACCCGGGCCGAACTCGGCGTGCTGCTCGCCTATGCCAAGATCGTGCTGTTCTCCGACATCGTCGCCAGCGACGTGCCTGACGATCCGCATTTCGAGCGCGATCTGCTTGGCTATTTCCCGGACCGGATGGCGAAGAAATACGCCGCCGAGATCGACGGCCACCGGCTGCGCCGCGAGATCATCGCTCGCGTGGTCGCCAACGACCTCGTCAATCGCGGCGGTCCGTCCTTCGTCAACCGGCTGCAGGAGGCCACCGGACGCACCGCCGCCGACGTGGTGCGCACCTTTGCCGTGGTGCGCGACGGCTTCGCGCTGCCGGCGCTCTATCGCGAGATCGACGCGCTCGACAACCAGATCGACGGCCAAGTGCAGCTCGATCTCTATCAGGCAGTTAGCCGGCTCATCTTCATGACCAGCGGCTGGTACCTGAAGAACGACGCCGGCACCGCGCCGCTCGGCCAGCGCATCGCCGAGCTGCAGGAGGCACGCAAGGTGTTGGAGCCGAAGCTCGCCTCGCTGTTGCCGGCATATTCGCGCGAGCGGATCGAGGAGCGGCGGCATGGGTTGTTCAAGGCCGGGGCACCGGAGAGGCTTGCCGGACAGCTGGCGCTCGCCGATGTCGGGGAACTGATCCCGGATATCGCGCTGACGGCGCGCACCGCCAATGCCGATATCGTCGCCGCGGCGAAGGCCTTCTTCGCCGTCAGCGACGCCTTCCGCATTCCGCGCATCGAGGAAGCGACGCGCGCGATCTCGCCGCCGGACTATTACGACCAGCTGGCGCTTTCACGCGCGGCCGACACGATCGGCGCCGCCCGGCGCGGCATCGCGGTTGCGGCGCTGACCGCCCATGCCAAGGCGGCCGACCCGGTGACGGCCTGGCTGGAGGCCGGCGGCGAACGCGTCGCGCGCATCCGCGAGCGGCTGCAGGCGCTGACCGAGGGCGGCGACATCACTGTGTCGAGGCTGTCGGTGGCATCCGGGCTGATGAGCGATCTGACGGGGATGTAGCCATCTCCGAAACGCCTGGCGCCGCCCCTCATTGCCCTGCCGGTGTCCAGCCGATAGATGGGTAACAGTTTGAACCGGATACATAGGTAACAGTTCTCCCCCTATTTGTCCGCTGCAGCGCCAAGCGGATTGGTTAGCGCGGCGCTGCAGCGGACAAGCGTC
>NZ_RZOT01000624.1:0-3228 GCF_003999085.1 Mesorhizobium sp. M4A.F.Ca.ET.090.04.2.1 | reverse complement strand
TTGCCGCCCGGAACCGCCCCCGAGATCGCCAGGCAGCGCTCGCCGGCCGAGCCGTAGCCGGCGCCGATCAGCGCGTCGACCGTCTGGTCGAGGTCGGCGTCGGGCATGATGATCATGTGGTTCTTGGCACCGCCGAAGCACTGCACGCGCTTGCCGGCCGCGGTGCCACGCGAATAGATGTAGTGGGCGATCGGCGTCGAACCGACGAAGCCGACGGCCTTGATGTCGGGATCGTCGAGGATGGCGTCGACGACTTCCTTGTCGCCGTTGACGACATTGAGGATGCCGGCCGGCAGGCCGGCCTCGATGAACAGTTCGGCAATGCGGATCGGCACGCCCGGATCACGCTCGGAAGGCTTCAGGATGAAGGCGTTACCGCATGCGATCGCCGGCGCAATCTTCCACAGCGGGATCATCGCCGGGAAATTGAACGGCGTGATGCCGGCGACGACGCCGAGCGGCTGGCGCATCGAGTAGACGTCGATGCCGGGGCCGGCGCCGTCGGTGAACTCGCCCTTCATCATGTGCGGCGCTCCGATGCAGACCTCGACCACTTCCAGGCCGCGCTGGATGTCGCCCTTGGCGTCGGCGATCGTCTTGCCATGCTCGCGCGCCAGGATGTCGGCCAGTTCGTCATAGTCGCGCTGCACCAGTTCGAGGAACTTCATCAGCACGCGCACGCGCCGCTGCGGGTTGGTGGCCGCCCACTGGGGCTGCGCCGCCTTGGCGTTCTCGACAGCCGCGCGCAGTTCCGCCTGCGAAGCCAGCGCCACCGTGCCGCGCACGGAACCGTCCATCGGCTGCATCACGTCCTGCTTGCGGCCGCTGGTCCCGGCGACACGCTTGCCGCCGATGAAATGACCGTAATCGATCATGGTTTCTCTCCCTGTGTTTTGATGATGGCGCATTGTCCGCCTTTGCCGGAGCGAAGGCAACGCGAGCGAAAACGCAACCGTTGTGCAAAAAATAGACAACGATGGGCAGCTGTGCATTAATTGTCGCAAATGGCGAGTTGCTGAAAGGGATCGAAGATTGCAGGCTGGACAAAGGGGACAGGCGGCAAAGGCAGTGCTCGCGACTAATCCGGACCATCCGGCATGAACTGGGATGACGTCCGCATCTTTCTCGCCGTGGCGCGCGCCGGCCAGATCCTCGGCGCGGCGAAACGCCTGGAGCTCAACCACGCCACCGTCTCGCGCCGGATCGCGGCGCTCGAGGAGGCGCTGCGGACGAAGCTTTTCCGCCGCCTGACCACGGGCAGCGAGCTGACGCCGGCCGGCGAACGCTTCCTCGACATAGCCGAGCGCATGGAGAGCGACATGATCGCCGCGCGCTCGACCGTTGCCGGCGAAGGCGACGATATCTCGGGCACGGTGCGCATCGGCGCGCCCGACGGTTTTGGCGTTGCCTTCCTGGCGAAACGGCTGGGAGAACTGACCGCCCTTCACCGCGAGCTCACCATCCAGCTGGTGCCGGTGCCGCGCTCCTTCTCGCTGTCCAGGCGCGAGGCCGACATCGCCATCACCGTCGAACGCCCGACCGAGGGCCGGCTGGTGGCGGGCAAGCTGGTCGACTACACGCTCGGCCTGTTCGCCTCGCGCGCCTATGCCGAGGCCCATAGCTTGCCGACGACGCCGGCCGAGCTCGGCCGGCACACGCTGATTGGCTACGTGCCGGACCTCATCGTCAGCCCCTCGCTCGACTATGCCGCCGAGTTCAGCGCCGACTGGCGCACCAGCTTTGCCATCTCCTCGGCACTCGGCCAGGCCGAGGCGGTGCGTTCCGGCGCAGGCATCGGCATCCTGCACACGTTCGTCGCCCGCTCGATGCCGGAACTGGTTCTCGTCGACATCGTCGCGCCGATCCGCCGCGCCTACTGGCTGGTCTATCACGAATCGGTGAGGCCGCTGCGCCGGGTGCAGATCGTCGCCAACTTCATCACCCGGGCGGTGGAAAGGGAGCGCGCTCTGTTCGTCTGACTCGCCCGCCTTGCGCTTGCCACAAAATCGGCGAGTGTGGCATCCGCCTATTGAGCGGCTTTAAAGCCCGGGCGGGGACTTTTCGGAAAGCTGGCGCGGAGAAAATGCGAGCCGTTCTTGCCATCCTGCCGCTGGCCTTCCTCTCGGCTTGCGCCAACCCGTGGACGAAAGTGCCGGAGGCGGAGCTGCCAAAGCCGATCCGCACTGCGATGGCGCGCCCTTCGCCCTTCGTCATCGGCAACTATTGCGGGCCGGGCACCCGCTCCGGCGACCTGTCGCTGCGGCCGGTCGACCGTCTCGACGCCGCGTGCCAGGTCCACGACGCCTGCTACATCGCCCGCCACAACCATTGCGACTGCGACGGCGCCCTTGTCGCCTCGGCGCGAGCGATCCGCGACGACAAGAGCGCGACGAGGGCGATGCGCGACGAGGCCGAACTCCTGATCGCCACGTTCGCCGTCCCCGTCTGCAAGATCTTCCCGCAGGGCTTCATGCCGCCACGCGATCCCGCCCAGCTCAAGGCCATGAACGGGGCCACCGGGTGACGCGGCGCAATTTCGGATGCCTGGCCCTGCTCTGGCTGGCGCTCGCGGCAACGGCCGGCTGCGCCGGCATGCCCGGCCGTTCCGCCTGCGCTTTCTTTCCGGGCGATGATACCTGCGACCGGCCGCCGGTCTCGGCCGACACCACCGGCACCGAGATCGCAACCGCACAATACTTCGGGAATGACGACAACGGCGCCTACGAGAAGCGGTTCCAGGCGCTGCTCGCCCAGAGCCGGCTCGACGCGCTCGATCGCACGAACGGCACCGGCCGTTTCGGCCATGACTGGCGTGATGTCCAGAACAGCCGTTTCCAGGCGACCTACCGGACGCTGCAGCGGCTGGCGAGGCCGCTCGACAAGACCGAGCTGACGCCAACCCGCGATAAGCCCGGCGAGGATCATTTCACCGGGCGCTGGCGCATGTCGCGCCAGACGCTCTATCTCGATGCCGCCGCCCGGCCTTTCGCGCCGAGGATATTCAGCTTTTCCGGACTGGAGGCGCGCTCGGTCGAGATCGTGCTTCGTCAGGCCGGCCGGAAGCCGATCGACATAGGTGGCTCCTGCGACGGGCCGCTGGCAATCCGCGCCTCGGGACGATCAAGCAGCATTGCGGCGGGCTCGGCGTTTCATCTCAGCCTGCCGGCGGCAGAAACATCAGCAAGCCTGTTTCCCGGTGAAGCGCTGACCCGCTGCGACCTGCGTGTC
>NZ_RZOT01000623.1:0-3233 GCF_003999085.1 Mesorhizobium sp. M4A.F.Ca.ET.090.04.2.1 | reverse complement strand
GGCAGGCGCCCCTCGCGCCCCCTCCCCGCCTCGATCCGCGAGCCGTTGGCGATGCGGATCGTGCCGCCGACAGCGATGGTGCGCTCCGGATCGTCGATGAAGGGTTGCGCCGCGCGCATCAGCGCGTCGGGTTCGAGGATGGAATCGCCGTCGATGACGCAGAACAGCGGCGCGCGGCAGACATTGATGCCGGCATTCTGGGCATCGGCCTTGCCGCCATTCTCCTTGTCGACCACGAACAGCCGCTCGGTCATCGGCGAGGAATAGAGGCCGCGGATCGGCTGGTGCGCCAGTTCCTCCTCGTAGGGCCGGTGGAACTTCACCAGCCTGAAGGCCTCGATCAGGCGCTGCAGCGTGTCGTCCTTCGAGCCGTCGTTGATGACGATCACCTCGAAATTCGGATATTCGAGCGCCAGCATGGAATGGACGCTCTCGACCACGTTCAGTGCCTCGTTGTAGGCGGGCACCAAAAGCGCGATCGGCGGCGCGACGTCGCCATAGCGGTGCCAGAGCAGCGCCGAGCGCGCCACCGGCGGGCGCATGGACAGCGCGTAGGCGGCGACGATGAGCTGCAACAGGTAGATCGCCGTTTGCGCCAGCCCGGCCCCGATGATGAACCAGGACAGGATTGAGGCTGTCAGAACGATCTGGTGGCTCCAGTCGGCGATCATGTGGCAGGGCCCTCGGCAAGGATGAGCGAGGCGGTGCGCTGGCTGCGCGAGACGTCGCTGGCGGCCATCGCGCGCAGCATCTTTTCGCCGGGCTGGCCGAAGGAGCGCAGCGCGTTGGCGGCGGCATAGCGCACGGTCCACACCTCGTCGTCCATCAGCCCGGCGAGCGTCGCAGCGAGTTCGCTGAGGCCGAGGCGGCCGGCGGCGTCGGCGGCGTCGGCGCGCACGTCGAGGTCGTCGCTCGCCATCGCGCTCGCCAGGATGGACGGCGCGTCGGCATGGCCGGTCAGGCCGAGCGCGCGGAGCGCGGCGGCGGCGACCTCGGGTGAGGCATCGCCGGCGAGGCTGGCGAAGAAATCGGCGAAGCCGAAGCCGCCGGCGCGGGCCAGCGCTTCGATCGCGGCCGCCCTGACGACTGGCACGCCGTCCGCGCGCGATGCATGCACCGCAAGCTCGTTGAAGCGCGTCCGCGGAAAGCGCCTGAACAGCTCGATGACGCGCCGCGAGCGCTGCCCCGCCACGCCGATATTGTCCAGTACGAAGTCGAGCAGCGGCAGGCTGCCGAGATCGCTGAGCGCGATGGCCGCGGCGATCCTGACTTCGCGCGAGCGGTCCTCGGCCAGCGCCGAAAGCAGGCGTGCCGACGCATCCTCCGAATCCAGCGCCGCGAGCATCTCGGCGGCGTGGATGCGTTCGGCGACGTTGCCTCGTTCAAGCTGCCTGCCGACACGGGCCGGCATGCCGCATTCCTTGAAGGCGGCAAGGACGTCGTCGTGCTCCGCGCCGCGCAGCAGCGACAGGAATTCGAAGCCGGCATTGATCGCCACCCCGGCCGGCACCGCGAGGATGGCCGCCTTCAGGGCCTCGCGGTCGCGGTTTTCGGTGAAGGCGATCAGCGCCGTCAGAAGCTGGCGCCGCTGATCGGCGGCGGCAGTGCTCCGGCGCTCCTGCAGCACCCGGCGCGCGATCAAAAGCAGCATGATCACCAGCGAAAGGGCGCTGAGCAGAATGGACATGTCCCAGACCAGCCACATGATCAGAACCGCGCGGTCAGACCGAGCCCGAATATGGTCCGGTCGAAGGTCGGGCGTTGCTCGTGCGCCAGGCTGGCGCGCAGCGTCAGCGGATCGCTGACATCCCAGGAAAGGCCACCGAAGACGGTGCGCGTCGGCACCAGCGTGCCGTCGGAGATTTCCGGCGCGTCGGCGTAACCGCCGAACAGGTTGAAGCGGGGCGTCACCACAAGATCGGCGCGCAGCACATAACCGTCGGCGCGCGTGCCGATATCGTCCTCGGCGTGCACCCAGCGGGCGGAAAGCCCGAGGCGGCCATCGAGGATGTAGCCCTGCACCCGGGGCGAGATGGTGGTGACGCCGGCATTGGCGAAATCGTCGTAGCGGGCGTCGATGTTGAGCGAGACCGGACCGAATTGCCTGGCCGGCGCCATGACCTGCCAGGACGCGCCGGCACCGATCGAGTAGCGCGCCAGGAAATCGGCGTCCGGGGTCGCTGCCGCCAGCGCATAGGCGGAGAAGGCGGGCGAAAAGGCCTGGTCGATGCGGCCCTCGACCTGGACGTCGGTATGGCCGTAGCGGGTCGCCACCCGGCTGCGGCCCGAAATGGTCGTTGCCGGCGACAGCCGATAGGCAAGACCTGCCGAACTGTCGGTCCAGTCGCCGAGCCCGTCGCTGAGATCGCTCATCTCTGTGCCGATATCGAGCCGCCATTTGCGCGGCGGCGGCACGGCCAGCCTCTGCTCGATGTCGGCGGAGCCGGGCTCGATGGCCAGCGCCTGTCGGTAGGCCAGCCGCGCGGCGGCGTCGTCACCCTCGGCGCGGCGCACATCGCCGATGCCGACCAGCGCCTCGGCATTGCGCGGATCGACCGCAAATGCGCGCTGGAACGACTGTTCGGCCCGCCTGTAATCCGCTTCCAGCAGGGCAATCCTGGCGTCGAGGTTCAGCACCTCGACATTGTCCGGCGCCGAAGCCAGCGCCTCATCGGCCAGCGCGCGGGCGCGCGGCAAATCGCCCTGCCAGATCGCCAGGCGCACCTTGCCGAGGCGAGCGTCGAGCAGGCCGGGATCGATGGCCAACGCCCTGTCGAAAAAATGCCCGGCCTCGTCGAAGCGCTGGCCGGAGCCGACGACAAGGCCAAGGGCGACCAGTATGTCGGTGTTCTTCGGCGCCAGCCTTAGCGCCCGGCGATAGGCCTGCTCGGCCTCTGGCAGCTTGCCCGCCGCCCTGAGCCGCCTGCCCTGCTGCATCAGCCCGGCGACGGGATCCGCCCGCCGCGGGGGCGCCTTCTTCGCGGGCACTGCAGCCGCCGGAGCGGGCTTCATCTTGCTGCCGGCGGCGGCCTGCTTTGCCTTGCGAATGGTCTCGACCAGCGCCGCGGCGTCGGCATTGCCGGGCTCGGCGCGGACCACCGATTCGGCCAGCGGCAGTGCCGCATCCAGATTGCCGGAGCGGAACTCAACCTCGGCCAGGCCGAAGCTGGCATCCTGATAGGCCGGGGCAAGCCAGAGCGCCCTGGAAAAGGCCTCGGGCGCGGCCGGCAGCT
>NZ_RZOT01000622.1:0-3246 GCF_003999085.1 Mesorhizobium sp. M4A.F.Ca.ET.090.04.2.1 | reverse complement strand
GTGCTGGGCTCGGCGCAGATCGCGGTCGAGCATCGCGGCATGCGCATCGTCGCTTCCGGCGACTACAAGCGCCAGAAGGACGACACCTGCCAGACGTTCGAGCCGATCCCTTGCGACATCTTCATCACCGAGGCGACGTTCGGCCTGCCAGTGTTCCGCCATCCGCCAGACACCGAGGAAATCGCCCGGCTGCTGAAATCGGCGGCGCAGTTTCCGGAGCGCTCGCACCTGATCGGCGCCTATGCGCTCGGCAAGGCACAGCGCGTCATGCGGCTCTTGCGCGACTGCGGCTACGACAGGCCGATCTATATTCATGGCGCGCTGGCGAAGCTCAGCGAATATTACCAGCGCCAGGGCATCGACCTCGGCCAGCTCGACCCAGCAACGGTCG
The DNA here is from genome assembly GCF_003999085.1 of Mesorhizobium sp. M4A.F.Ca.ET.090.04.2.1. Lineage (NCBI taxonomy): Bacteria > Pseudomonadati > Pseudomonadota > Alphaproteobacteria > Hyphomicrobiales > Phyllobacteriaceae > Mesorhizobium > Mesorhizobium sp. M4A.F.Ca.ET.090.04.2.1. The sequence continues at coordinate 2,855 of NZ_RZOT01000622.1, read as the reverse complement.
ACAGCGCCGGCAAGGATGATTTCGCGGGCGCCATCGTCGTCGGCCCGCCGGCGGCCTTCGCCGACCGCTGGGCGCGGCGCTTCCCCGATCCGATCTCCTGCTTCGCCTCGGGCTGGATGCGCATCCGCCAGCGCGCCAAGCAGGGCGGCGTCGAACTGCCGCTGATCATCTCCGACCATGCCGACTGGGACGAGCTGACCACCACGATCAAGGAGACGGGCGCGGCGGAAATCTGGGTGACGCATGGCCGCGAGGAGGCGCTGGTGCGCTGGTGCGAGCTGGAAGGCATCGCGGCGCGGCCGCTGCATCTTGTCGGCTATGAGGACGAGGGCGATTGAGTTGAACCGCTTCGCCGAACTCCTCGATCGCCTCGTGCTGACGCCGTCGCGCAACGGCAAGCTGACGCTGCTGACCGACTATTTCCGCAGCGTCGAAGACCCCGACCGCGGGCTGGCGCTCGCCGCGATAACCGGGGACCTGTCGATCGCGGCGGTCAAGCCGGCGATGCTGCGGGCGCTGGTCGTCGAGCGCATGGACCCTGTGCTGTTCGGCTATTCCTACGACTATGTCGGTGACCTCGCCGAGACGGTGTCGCTGGTCTGGCCGCAAGCGCCCGGAAATATCTCGAACCATGCGCCGACGCTGGCCGAGGTGGTCGGCAGACTGCAGGCGGCGAGCCGCTCCGACGGGCCGCAGGTGCTGGCGAGGCTGCTCGACAGCGCCAGCATTTCGGCGCGCTTTGCCATCATCAAGCTGGTGACCGGCGGCCTGCGCATCGGCGTGTCGGCGCGGCTGGCAAAACAGGCGCTGGCCGATCTCGGCAAGGTCGACGTCACCGAAATCGAGGAGCTGTGGCACGGCCTGACGCCGCCATACACCACGCTGTTCGCCTGGCTTGAAGGCAAGGCCGGCAAGCCGGAGCGGACCGCGCTTGCCCTGTTCAGTCCGGTGATGCTGGCCAACCCTGTCGGCGACGGCGATCTCGAAAAGCTCGATCCGGCCGACTATGCGGCCGAATGGAAATGGGACGGCATCCGCGTCCAGGCGGTGTGCGAGGGTGGCATCCGCCGGCTCTATTCGCGCACCGGCGACGACGTCTCCGGTGCCTTCCCGGATCTTGCCACGGCAATGGCTTTCGAAGCGGCGCTCGACGGCGAACTGCTGGTCGGCGACCCCCGCCAGGCGACCGGCACGTTTTCGGACCTGCAGCAGCGGCTGAACCGCAAGAGCGTGTCGCAGAAGATCCAGCAGCAATATCCAGCGTTCATGCGCTGCTACGACGCGCTGCAGATCGGCGGCGAGGATTTGCGCACGCTGCCCTTCCGCGAAAGACGGGCTCGCCTCGAGGCCTTCATCGGCACCCTCGACCCCAGCCGTTTCGACCTTTCGCCGCTGGTCGAATTCCCCGAATGGCAGGCGCTCGAACAACTGCGGCAGGCGCCGCCGCATCCGATCATCGAAGGGGTGATGCTGAAGCGTTGGGATTCGCCCTATCTAGCCGGGCGGCCGAAGGGTCCGTGGTTCAAGTGGAAGCGCGATCCGCACACGGTCGATGCGGTGCTGATGTATGCACAGCGCGGCCATGGCAAGCGCTCCAGTTTCTACTCCGATTACACGTTCGGCGTCTGGTCAGGCACGGAAGGGTCCGAGGAACTGGTGCCCGTCGGCAAGGCCTATTTCGGCTTCACCGACGAGGAGCTGAAGCAAATCGACAAATATGTCCGCGACAACACGGTCGAGCGCTTCGGCCCGGTGCGCTCGGTGCGAGCCGACCGCGACAACGGCCTGGTACTGGAGGTGGCGTTCGAGGGGCTCAACCGCTCGACCCGGCACAAATCGGGCGTCGCCATGCGCTTTCCGCGCATTTCGCGGCTGCGCTGGGACAAGCCCGCGGCCGAGGCCGACCGCATCGAGACGCTGCAGGCGCTGCTCGACCGCTAGCTGCAATCGACATTACTGCACGATTGAGACGCGGATCTCATAGATGTCGACCGACTTGCCCTGCTTGTCGAAGTCGGAGTTGACGGCGATGGTGCCGGCCGCGCCCGGATGCTTGTCCGGGAACTGGACGTCGAACAGATACTCGTTGCGCTCGTGCCCGACCGCATAACGCTTGCGGCCGCAATCACCGAGCTCGCCGAAATTGCAGTCGACCGAGATCTGCGTCTCCTTGCCCTCTTCCGAGCGCGCGACGATGTCGAACATGGCATGCTTCCCGACCAGCTTTTCCAGCACGCCCTGGCCGACGTCAAAGGCGATGGCCGAGCCTGACGCGCCGGAGCGGATGCGCAGAAATGAGCCGGTGTCGTCCTGCATCACCTCGGCCTTGGCATCGGCCGGTGCCGCGACATGGGTCGGGTCAGCAGGTGAGAAGACATTGATCCACTCGCGCTGCTGCGCGGCGTCGCCCTGCTTTTCCGGCGACCCGGCGGGCGGCTCGGCCGCCTCGTCGTCCTCGACCGTCGGCGGCGCCTGGGGCGGGCCGGTGTCGAGCTCGGCCGCGGTCTTGAAGACGCCGGTCTCCTTGGCGAAGTAGATACCGATCCCGGCGGCCGCCAGCAGCGTCACGCCGAGGAAGATCGCCGTCAACGGCAGGCGCCGCCCCCTGATCCGACGCTCGTCGCGATCTGGCGCGACCTCCGCCTCGCCGTCTTCCGCCGCGGCGGATGCAGGCGTATCGAGGGTCGGGGCGTCGGGAAGGTCGCCCGGCATGATGTCGGGGACGACAGGCAGCACACGCGAGCGCGGCGCATCGGCGGCCGAAGGCTGCATCGGCCCGTCGACCACGATCGCAGGCGATGGCTGGGCAGGTGTGGCTTGCGTCGGCGGTTCCACCGTGGGCGCCGGCGCGGCGG
>NZ_RZOT01000621.1:0-3248 GCF_003999085.1 Mesorhizobium sp. M4A.F.Ca.ET.090.04.2.1 | reverse complement strand
GTCCATGCCTGCGTGCATGCCGGCATCGGGCTTGGCATCTTTCCGGACTACAGCGTCGCCGACGACATTGCCAAGGGGCGGCTGGTGCAGGTGTTCGCCAACTGGACCTTGCCCGCCGGCGGCATCCATGCCGTCTTTCCGCCGGCGCGCTTCAGGCCGGCAAAGGTGCGTGCCTTCGTCGATATTCTGGCGGCGGCGGAAAAAAGGCGGTCACGCGGCTCCGGCTCTTGAGAAGCAGACGTCGTCATTTCGTTTGATGGCAAGCCGCATCGAGCGAATAGGTCGCCTTGGCGGCCATCAAAAGAAACCGCCGCCTGTTCTCGCCAATTCGTGTTCTTCTACTAGAGAATCAGAGTTGACGATGATTGCCTTTATCACGCAACTTCAGTCGCAATTTCACAGGTCATTTCCAGCATTCTGATGTAGGGAGGGATACTATGAAACGCAGTAATGCCCTTGCACTAAGGTTATTCGCGACAAGGGCAAAGCTCTTGGACGCGATCGAAAGCGAACAAGAGGCGCGAGCCAGACGCCACCAGGAAAGAGTAATGGCCTTCGAAGCGAGGGCGTCAACGGCAATTTCCAGCGGAAAGGCAGCGCTGGTCGTCCCTTTGATGCTTTTGGCAAACGGTGATTCCTGGTTCAATTATCCATTGGTCGACAATGGCCCTCTTTGCCGAGACACGGACATCATCGTCAAACTTGGCAAGATAGGGAGGCCGAAGCCGTTCATCCTGTCGGTCGCACATTGGGGGGATACGTCGGTCGATGAGCTGGCGCTCCCGAAACAGAAACGCATGAAGGAACAATTGCAAAACAAAGCGAACTGGGGAGCCCGAGGAAAGCCGGATGCGATCCTGATCTCCGCCGGAGGCAACGACATAGCCGGCGATCAATTCTGCATATTCATCAATGATGTGCAGGCGGGAAGGCCGCTGAACAGGGCACGTCTTCAAGAAGCGCTGGGCATGATCGAAGCTTCCTACCAGGAGCTTTTCGACTTTCGCAACAAATACGCCCATGGTGTCCCGATCTACGGGCATTGTTACGACTTTGCCGTTCCGGACGGCAGCTCTCCCCCATTTCCCGGTGTCGGGCCCTGGCTCAAACCGAGTTTTGACTTCAGCGGGCAAACCAGTATGGCTGCAAACAAGCAGGCTGTGGCCGACGCATTGAAACTTCTCAAGACACTGTTGACCAAATTGGCGAGCAAGGCCTCGAACAGATTTCATTTGATCGATACGCAGGGAACAATCACGCGCCCAAGCGAGTGGGCCAACGAACTTCACCCGACCGAGGCTACCTTCGAAAAATTCGCCGATGTCTTTCGAAGGCGCCTCGCCGCTGACTTCCCTGGCAGAATCTAGTCAGGAGCGCCGGCTCCCGATCTGGCAATGCCGCTCAGGGAACTTTTGTCCGGCTGGCGATTTTGGATGTATGCTGGGAATTCCAACGGCCAGAAGGGTTTGCCGATGACGACGAAACGCCTTGCGATCTGCGCCCTCGTTTTCGCTGGAGTCTGTGGCATCTCCGCCTCGGCCTTCGCGGGAAGCCGCGACCATCGGGCCGAATCCGAGCGCTACGTTCCCGCGCATCGCGATATCATCGACATTCTGTTCGCGGGCCCGCACTACTATGACCAGCAATTGTTCACGACGGCGGCCGGAGCCTGCTCGTACCACCAGGTCGGCCCTGACGCGAATGCGCTGAACAAGATCAACGACCACCATTGTGGCAAGTAGGCGGAACGCTCAGCGCCCACCGCCCTCCTTCATCGTCTCGATGATCTCCGCCATCAGCGCCAGGTCGCGGCGCGAGTCCGCGAGGTCGGTCAGCGGCCTGGTGCCGTTGGTGATGTGGCGGTGGAAGGTTTCGAGCTCGTTGCAGAAGGCGTCGCCATAGAGCGGGCCGAACGCCTTCGTCACCGGGCCGAGCGGGCCGGCTTCCGTCACTTCCAGCCGCGTCGGCAGGCTGCGGATATAGGGCGTGTCATAGATGATGCGGACCCGCTTGGTGTTCGAGCGCACCTCGATCATGGCGTCGAACAGGCCGAGCTCGTCGACGACGGCGTCATAGAGGCAGGCGAAGTGGCCGTAGTCGAAGGTCACGCTGGTGTTGGCGCCGCCATTGGCGCGGTGCGCCGCCACCACCCGGACCGGCTCGCCGAGCAGTCCGCGCATCGCCGAGATGTGGTGCGAGGAGAGCGCCGTCAGCCCGCGATAGGCGCGCACGAGGTCGGCGGACGCATCGGCCCCCACCACCTCGCGGATCAGCGCCTCGCGCTCCCTGGCGCCGCGCGCCAGGATCGCCGGATCGATGTCGGTGGGGTAGAGTGTGTTCTGGCTCTTCTTCAGGAAATGCCGGCCTTCCGAGATGAGGTCGAAGATGCGCACATGGGTGATGTCGGCGTGGGTGGGCAATTCCTCGCGCGCCGCCAGATAGGCCGGCGCGTAGCGCCGCATGTAGCCGACGAAGATGGTCCTGGCGTAATCCTTGCTCAGCGCCAGCAGTTCGTCGATCTCGCGCACCGTCAGGCAGGCGGGCTTTTCCAAAAGAATGTGCTTGTCGGCCTTTATCGCGGCACATGCCGCGACTCCGGGCGAAGAGCGGCGGAGCAGAATTCTGCTCAGTAGCAACACTTCGAAGTTACGGCATGGATTCCAGGGTCTTCGCGACGTCGCTTCGCTCCTGCTTCGCCCTGGAATGACGAAGGGACGTGTCTGCTCGGCGGCTCCATATTTGCGAGCGCCGCGCTGCTTGGGCTCAGCCTTGTCTTGCCTCCCTGGCGCCGGTCTGTCCTCCGGCGCCGTTCTTCGTCTCCTCGTCCTGCACCATGGCCAGCGCCGTGCCGGGCTCGCCCTCCCATAGGATCAGGCTGGCCGCGCCGACCAGGCCCGCCCGGTCGCCGAGTTCGGCCGGCACGATCGGCACGTCGCGGTAGGCCTGCATGGCGCGCTCCTCGACCGTCGCCCTGATCCCCGGCGCCAAAAGGTCGAAGCCATTGGAAAGGCCGCCGCCCATCACGATCAGGTCCGGCGAATAGAGATGCAGGAGATTGGTGAAGCCGATGCCGAGCCATCTGGCTTCCGCCTCAACCAGCTGGCGGGCGGTCGCGTCGCCCGTCCGCGCGGCCTCGACGACATGGCGAGCTGAGATGTCGCCGTCCTTGGCAAGGCGCCGGAGCAGCGATCCGTCGCCGGGCGCTGTCAGCCGTGTCGCCCGGCGCCCGAGCGCGGTTCCCGAGCTGT
>NZ_RZOT01000620.1:0-3253 GCF_003999085.1 Mesorhizobium sp. M4A.F.Ca.ET.090.04.2.1 | reverse complement strand
GGCGAGCGATATCTCGATTTCGCCGGCGGCATCGCCGTCAATTCACTTGGCCACAGCCATCCGCATCTGGTTGCAGCGCTCACCGAGCAGGCGGCGAAGCTCTGGCATGTCTCCAACCTCTACGAGATTCCGGAGCAGCGCCGGCTCGGCGAACGGCTCGTCGAGGCGACCTTTGCCGACAAGGTGTTCTTCACCAATTCGGGCGCCGAGGCGCTGGAATGTGCCATCAAGACGGCGCGGCGCTACCATTTCGTCAAGGGACATCCCGAGCGTTTCCGCATCGTCACCTTCGAAGGCGCCTTCCACGGCCGCACGCTGGCGACGATCGCCGCCGGCGGCCAGTATAAATATCTGGAAGGCTTCGGCCCAAAGGTCGAAGGCTTCGACCAGGTCGGTTTCGACGACATCGACGCGGCTGAGAAGGCGATCACGCCGGAGACGGCCGCCATCTTGATCGAGCCGGTCCAGGGCGAGGGCGGCATCCGCCCGGTGCCGACGCAGTCGCTGAAGCGGTTGCGGCAGCTTTGCGACCAGCATGGCCTGCTTCTGATCTTCGACGAGGTCCAGTGCGGCATTGGCCGCACCGGCAAGCTGTTTGCGCATGAATGGTCCGCCGTCACCCCGGATCTGATGGCGATTGCCAAGGGCATCGGCGCCGGCTTCCCGCTGGGTGCGTGCCTCGCCACCGACGAGGCTGCGGTCGGCATGACCGCCGGCGTGCACGGCACCACCTTCGGCGGCAATCCGCTGGCGATGGCGGTTGGCAACGCCGTGCTCGACGTGGTGCTGGAGGAAGGTTTCCTCGAGGATGTCCAGCGCAAGGCACTGCTCCTGAAGCAGGGACTGGCCGGCGTGGCCGACGAGTTTCCCGAGGTCCTTGAAGGTATCAGGGGAACCGGCCTGATGCTCGGCCTCAAATGCGTGATGCCCAACACCAAGGTCAACATGGCGCTGCGCGACCAGCATCTGCTCGCGGTCCTGGCCGGCGACAACGTCATTCGCCTGCTGCCGCCGCTCACCGTCACCGACGCCGAGATCGGCGAGGCGCTCGACCGCATCCGCGCCGGCGCCCGGGGCCTGGCGGACGCCATCGCCGCGGCCGCCGCGAAGTAATTCCGGAACCATTGCCGATGTCCGTTCGCCATTTCACCGACCTCTCCGCCGTTTCCGAAGGCGATCTGCGCTTCATGCTTGACGACGCGGTGGTGCGAAAGGCCAGGCTCAAGGCCGGCGAGCGCACCAAGCCGCTCGAGGGCAAGGTGCTGGCGATGATCTTCGACAAGCCCTCGACCCGCACGCGCGTGTCCTTCGACGTCGGCATGCGCCAGCTTGGCGGCGAGACCATCATGCTGACCGGCACCGAGATGCAGCTCGGCCGTTCCGAGACCATCGCCGACACGGCCAAGGTGCTGTCGCGCTATGTCGACGCTATCATGATCCGCACCACCTCGCATGAGCGGCTGCTGGAGCTGACCGAGAACGCCACCGTTCCGGTTATCAACGGGCTGACCGACGACACCCATCCCTGCCAGCTGATGGCCGACATCATGACCTTCGAGGAGCATCGCGGTCCGGTGGCCGGCAAGACCTTCGCCTGGACCGGCGACGGCAACAATGTGCTGCATTCGCTGCTCGAGGCCTCGGCGCGGTTTCGTTTCAACCTCAACGTCGCTGTGCCGGAAGGCAGCGAGCCGGATGAGAAGCACATCGACTGGTCGAAGGCCAATGGCGGCAAGCTGAATTTCACCCGCTCGGCCGAGGAAGCTGTCCACCAGGCAGACTGCATCGTCACCGACTGCTGGGTGTCGATGGGCCAGGAGCATCGCGCGCGCGGCCACAACGTTTTCCTGCCTTACCAGGTCAATGCGGCGCTGATGGCGAAGGCGAAGCCGGACGCGCTGTTCATGCACTGCCTGCCGGCGCATCGCGGCGAGGAGGTGACCGACGAGGTCATCGACGGACCGCATTCGGTGGTGTTCGACGAGGCCGAGAACCGGCTGCACGCCCAGAAGGCGGTTTTGGCCTGGTGTCTGGGAGCTTGATCTCCGGAGGTGTGATGCCTATCTGCGGCGCATCACGCAAATCGAGCGCGTTTGGACGCATGCCCCCAGATGGGCGGTATGGCCGCGCCCCGGAGCTTTGTCATGTTGGAAACCCGTCAAGTGACTAAACATCACCCGCAACTCGGCGAATTCGGCTATGCCGGCGACGACCATGTCGTGCCGTTCGAGGTCGCCCCGCTCGACGTGCGTGGCCGCACCGTGCAGCTCGGGCCGATGCTCGACGCCATTCTTGCCCGCCACGATTATCCGGAACCGGTCGCCCGCCTGCTGGCGGAAGCCTGCGTGCTGACGGTGCTGCTCGGCACTTCGCTCAAGTTCGAAGGCAAGTTCATCCTGCAGACCCGAACCGACGGGCCGGTCGATATGCTGGTGGCGGATTTCTCCACCCCGCATGCGCTGCGCGGCTATGCGCGCTTCGATGCCGATCGGCTGCAGGTGCTGACCGCCGCCGGCGAGGTCTCGCAGCAGACGCTGCTCGGCAACGGCGTGCTGGCGCTGACCATCGACCAAGGCGTCCACACGCAGCGCTATCAGGGCATCGTCCAGCTCGACGGCTCCTCGCTGGAAGAGGCCGCGCGCACCTATTTCCGCCAGTCGGAGCAGATCCCCACCGACATCAGGCTGTCGGTGGCCAAGCTGGTGACGCCCGGTCCCCGAGGCGCCCGTGAGCAGTGGCGCGCCGGCGGTCTTCTGGCGCAATTCCTGCCGAAGGCGCCGGAACGCATGCGCGTGCCGGACATTTCCGGCGGCGATGGCGATCCGCGCGAGGCGGTGCATGATCCGGCCGACAACTCCTGGCAGGAGTTGCTGGCGCTGCTCGGCACCATCGAGCCGACCGAGCTGATCGATCCGACGGTCGGCGCCGAGCGGCTGCTCTACCGGCTGTTTCACGAGCACGGCGTACGCGTGTTCGGCGGCGTGCCGGTTGCCGACCAGTGCTCGTGCTCGCGCGAGAAGATCCGCGGCATCCTCGCGGGCTTCTCCGCCGAGGAGATCAAGGACAGCACCGAGGATGGCGGCATCCACGTCGCCTGCGAGTTCTGCTCGACGCAGTACGACTTCGATCCGACGGAGTTCGCCGCGCAGTAGGCTCGCCTTCTGACAAGCCGCACCGCAATCTATCCTCTCTCCCACCGGGGGAGAGGATACATAGCCTGCATTGTCGGGCGTCCTTTTTGACTGCGCTTGGC